>MVQZ01000109.1 GCA_002067565.1 Methanobacterium sp. PtaU1.Bin242
TAAGTCAAGCACCCCTACTAAGAGTGTCTCTGGTAAAGGTTGATAAACACAGACACTTCCTATTGTTTGATATGCACCACATCATCTCAGACGGCACATCCATCAACATACTAATGCAGGAAATTATAAGCCTGTATGAAGGAAAATCATTACCAACTTTAAAGATACAGTATAAGGACTATGCTGTATGGCAAAAAAAAGAACATCAACAAGAAAAACTAAAAAAGCAGGGAATATACTGGCTGGAAACCTTTAATGACGAAATTCCTGTGATGAACATGCCTTTAGACTATCCCAGACCTATGGTGCAGAGCTTTGAAGGTGACCGTATATTCTTTGAGATAGGAGGAGAACTCACTCTAAAACTAAATACACTTGCCCATGATGCGGACGCAACACTCTACATGGTCCTTTTAGCCTGTTTAAACATACTTTTTTCAAAATATACTGGCCAGGATGACATAGTTATCGGTTCTGTTGTAGCAGACAGACCTCACACCGATCTGGAGAACATGATCGGCATGTTTGCAAATACCCTGGCTATGCGAAACCATCCCCAAGGAGAGAAGGGTTTTTGGGAATTTTTGGGAGATGTTAAAGAAAACGCCTTGAAAGCCTATGAAAACCAAGATTACCAATTCGATGAACTAGTAGAAAACTTGGACCTTAAACGGGATTTCAGCAGAAATCCCATCTTTGATGTTATGTTTGTACTGCAAAACATGGATATCATTGACATGAAAATAGATAAACTGAAATTCACCCAATATGAAACCCCATTCCTGGTATCAAAGGTCGATATACTCTTAAATGCCATGGAAAGAGGAAATAGAATAATATTTGAATTGGAGTATTGCACGAGATTATTTGAAAAGGAAACTATGCAAAGATTTGCCGAACATTATATGAACATCTTAGAAAGCATAGTATTAAATCCTGATTTGCAGCTTAAAGACATTGACATGCTCAGTGAGGAAGAAAGAAATAGTCTTCTTTATGATGAAAGCAGCGCCCCAGTAGAATATCCTAACAAAACCATAACGGAATTATTCGAAGAACAAGTAGAACGCACCCCCGATAATATCGTAATATATGAGGATCAGCAGTTAACCTACCTAGAACTAAATGAAAAAGCCAACCAACTAGCTCACTTTTTAAGAGATAAAGGAGTTAAACCAGACGATATCGTGGGTTTGTTGTTGGAGCGTTCTCTGGAGATAATCATAGGTATGTTGGGGGTGCTCAAGGCAGGAGGAACTTATATGCCCATTGACCCCCTATACCCCACCGACCGAATCAAGTACATGATGGAAGATAGTAAAGCGGATTTATTATTAATAAATAATGCTTCTTCAGATTCACTAGATTGGTCTGATTACGATTTTTCAGTGTTAAACATTGCATCTGAATCTATTTACCAGGGGGATTCAGATAATCTGGATGGTGTGAATGAACCAGATGATTTAGCCTATATTATTTACACTTCGGGCACCACAGGAAACCCTAAAGGAGTAATGATCGAACACCAAAATGTTATTAGACTATTTAATGACAGTATACCCTTTGACTTTAATGAAAATGATGTATGGACCATGTTCCATTCCTATTGCTTCGATTTCTCAGTATGGGAGATGTACGGTGCATTACTACACGGCGCCAAACTAATTATAGTTCCCCAACTAACTGCAAAGGATACGAAAAAATTCTTAAACCTCCTAAAAGAAGAAAAAGTCACCATATTAAACCAAACACCCACTGCATTTTACAATATCATAAAAGAAGAACAAAAAAACAATGAAAAGGAATTTGAATTAAAATACGTGGTATTCGGCGGAGAAGGACTGAAACCAATCATGTTGAAGGATTGGAAGAAAAAATACCCAGAAACAAAACTAATCAACATGTATGGTATCACCGAGACAACAATACATGTAACATATAAAGAAATAAAAGAACAAGAAATCAGATTAAACACCAACAACATCGGTGAAGCACTTCCCACGGACAACACTTACATAATGGACCAGAACATGAAATTGGTCCCAGTGGGTGTGGCCGGAGAACTCTACATAGGAGGAAAAGGAGTAGCAAGAGGATACCTAAACAACCCTGAACTAACAAAACAAAAATTCACTCTCAACCCCTACAAAACAGAAGAAATACTATACAAATCCGGCGACATAGCAAAAGTCCTACCCAATGGAGAAATGGAATATTTAGGACGCAAAGACCACCAAGTCAAAATTCGAGGTTATAGGATAGAACCTGGTGAAATAGAAAGCCGATTATTAGAACATCCCCAAATAAAGGAAACCATAGTAATAGCTAAGGAAAACATGTCCGGCAATAAATACCTATGCACCTACTATGTAGGAAACGAAGAATTAACAACAACCCAACTAAGAGAATACCTCTCTACAGCTTTGCCAGATTATATGATTCCATCCCACTTTATAAAATTAGAGAAGATGCCCCTGAACCTCAATGGAAAAATAGACAGAAAAGCCCTTCCAGAACCCGATGGCAGTATCAGCACTGATACAGAATATGTTGCACCCAGAAACGAGTTTGAAGAGTTGCTAGTAGAAATCTGGAAAGAAGTCCTAGGAGTAAAAAAAGTAGGTATAGAGGATAACTTCTTTGATTTGGGTGGAAACTCCCTTACTATTATAAACTTATTGTCCCGTGTGCTCGAGGAGACAGGTATTGAAATTCCAATCCGACCGATATTTGAACACCCCACCATAAAAGGAATAACCGAAAACATGCAAAAAATGGATGATTCTAATGATAATATAATACTCTTAAATGATAAAAGGGATAAAAACGTATTTGTATTCCCTGGTATGGGTACCTTTGGTTTAATGTATATAGAAATGGCTTCCAGATTTAAAAATCATTCATTCTATGCATTTAACTTCATAGAAAACGATAATCGAATAAAAGAGTATGCGGATATTATTTACAGCATTCAAGATACAGGACCTTATATTCTTGTTGGTTATTCTGCAGGTGGACACCTAGCATTTGAAGTGGCAAAAGAATTAAACAACAGAGGATTAGAAGTATCAGAATTGATATTACTTGATTCACCATATAAAAAAGTAAAAATTAACTTGACTGATGAAATTATTAGATATTATACTGATGAACTACAAAATTACAAGCAATACAAAGATCTTACCAACGACACTTACATTAAGAACAATGTATACAAAAAAATTAAATTATATGCAGAATTTTATATAAATTTCATCAATTCAGGTGTTATCAACGCCAACATACACTTAATAAACGCAGAAGATAGTAGTAATAGAAAGGACTGGTTAACAGAAGCAAATAAGAATGATCGGTTAATAGGTAAAAATGGGTGGGAAGAATCTACTTCTAAAAGTTTTATTATTTATAATGGACATGGACACCACCATGATATGTTAATTGATAATTTCGTTGTACAAAACACTGAAATAATTAGAGAAATAATAAAAGATTAAAAAAGGTTATTAAAATTTCAAATAGTAGATATAGTATAATATTAGACGATTTTCATTTTTGCTATTTATTTTTACCTTTTTATCTCTAAGAGTTCCTTTTATCATTTTATCAACTTGGCTTTTATTAATTCTTCGAAAATCTACATTAAATATCAAATATCAATTCCTAATTAATTCAAATTTGGTATGAACTTACTGGATAAATTAATTAGTATTTATTTAATATAACGATAAATATTCTCTAAGGTACATAATTGAATTCATACTTTTATCGTGGGGCGATAATATGATTTTTGAAACTTTGTTGGATGTTATTATATCGGTAAGTGCTCTTGAGGAAAAGGGTTTGACTTTCATAAATAGTGCAACAGATGAGAAATTCACCAGTTACAAGGAAATTTATGACAAATCCCTCAATATTCTATACAACCTACAAGAACGGGGTTTAAAGTCAGGGGACGAATTAATATTCCAAATAGAAGATAACGAAATATTCATACTCGTTTTCTGGGCCTGCATAATGGGTGGAATACTACCCGCACCCATACACATAAGCAACACAGAAGA
>MVQZ01000110.1 GCA_002067565.1 Methanobacterium sp. PtaU1.Bin242
GCGTAATCTATTGTTTTTAAGTAAGGTTTATCTATTTTTCCAAAACCTTCTAATCTTGGAATTTTCTCATCTGAAAAGGAAAATCCTGTGGCGTAAGGTGAATGGGTGTGAACAATCCCACCTATATTATCTCTTTTTTTATAGATTTCCAAATGCATAAAAACTTCAGATGAAGGTTCACCATCACCATCAAGCATGTTTCCATCTGAATCTACCGTTATAATATTATTTAGGGATACATCTTTAAGAGAAACACCACTAGGGGTGATGATAACCTTAAAATCATTTTTACATGGAATTTTTAAGCTTATATTCCCTGATTTCCCAGGGGTCAAGCCATTCTGGTATATTTGGCGGGTTATTTGTATAAATTGTTTTTTAACATCATATATTTGTATTTTTTCATCTTTCATGGAATTCCCTATATTAAATAATTAAAATAAAATCAATGACCAATTCTTTAAATAGACTTGTTATATCTGTTTAATTTCTAAATGAACCATTTGTTTCTAATTATTTTTCTAGTGACTTATTTATTAAATATTTCTAAATTATTCTTTATAATAAAATTCTCTATACTTAATATCTTCTCTATACTTAAAATCTGGAAATCTTATGAAGTGAATTTTAAAACTTTTATACTGCCCTGATTTAACACTGGTACCTGTGCGCAGGTGGGAACGATATTATAGATCTTTTGGAATTCTGTTTGGGACTGGAAAGTACCGCTGTTAATGAGGTGAACGCCTTTATATTTTTTATAGGCATTGATATGTACGTGTCCGGTATGAAAAACATGGGGCACATCTTCAATCACTAAATGATCCTCTACTTCACTGGCCAAAGGAGTTCTCTCTCCGTATATAGGGGCTAAATGTCTTTTTTCCAGGAGTTCCTTCATTATAAGATCGGAATTTTGGTGGCTCATCCCCTTTACTGTCATGGCAAAGTCGTCGAAGCTGCGGCCATGATATACAAGCACATTAACCCCTCCTAGACTGACCATGGAAGGGTTACTTACAAACTCCACATTTTTTAGTTTGTACAATTCACCAGCATATTCTTCAGGAATAGCTGGCTGTGGCTCCGCTAAACGCCCAGCATCGTGGTTTCCCGGGGCTATGATAATTT
The DNA here is from genome assembly GCA_002067565.1 of Methanobacterium sp. PtaU1.Bin242. Lineage (GTDB taxonomy): Archaea > Methanobacteriota > Methanobacteria > Methanobacteriales > Methanobacteriaceae > Methanobacterium_A. Next base: position 1,132 of record MVQZ01000110.1, read on the forward strand.
GTACATTATCTATTTCTCCGAAAAGTCGGGCTGCCTCTTCATATTGCTCATAAATGTCCTTTATAGTGAGTTCCTTATCTTGATGAGGATAAACCCCTATACCATCTACAATATCCCCAGCAACTACCAGATAACGCACATTATTGGCTATCCTCTCCTGTCCTTTATCCCCATAATCTCCGTTGATCCACTTTATAAACCTTCTGAAGGCATCTTCTAGAAAGGTGGAGCTTCCAATATGGGTGTCAGATAAAAAAACCACTGAAGAGGTCATGGTTATATCATCTACACGGGGTATTCCTGGGTTTATGATTTGGGAGGCCATAACCAAGCTTCCCTTTCTGGTACCTACCACTCCCATCACTTCATCCTTTACCACTCTTTCAGCATCTTCAAAAAGCCCATGATTTTCATTATGTACCAGCACGGCTGCTGTACCCGTTTCATCCTCTAACTCAATGAGTTTATGGTTATTTTTAGTGTTTCTCACATCATTGACCATACCAATTGTGCTGACCACATCTTGAATGTCTTCTAATTCCTGTATGGGTTTAGATGATTTCAAATCCTTTTTGCGGTGTAACATTTCCTTTAACTTATGAAATCTACTGTCAAAATAGGCTGAAAGGTCTTTGATTTCCCCATTGGTATAAGATTTCCTGCTGGCATCTTTTAAAACCTGGAAATCAAAAGGACCATTTTTAATGAGTGCACTTTGATGTGGAGGTTTATACTCATCTATTTCCTGCACTTCAGCTTTGATTTGCAAGCCTTCTTTTTCCACGTTAATTAAGTCGAGTTTATGGTCTCTATTAATATATTGATCAACTATCTCCCCAGTTAGTATTATCATTCCTTCCTGGGGGAGTTTTAAATCCTGAATGAGTGATTCTGCAAATTTTACTGAGTCTTTCTGGCTTGTTATTTTCTCATAAGCTGAATCGTCTATTAAAACTTCAGCTTCTATGAATTTATTAATGATATTTTCGTACATCCTGCATTCCCGCAAAGAGCTTGTATTAAATCTAATAGGTATATTTATAATTGTGATTATAATAGTTAATCTAATATCATACATAAAAATTTATATTGGAATTATATTATTACTGTTTGATTTATAATTGGCTTAACCAAAAAAATAGCTGTTTAAATAATTATATTCTACTTAAAGGATATTATTTATCTAAATATTGCATATAAGTAAAAATAATAAAAATTATAAATAAAGGTGATTTATTGTCTAGAATTGTCAAATTCATACTACTTCTGGTACTGTTTGGAGTATTTTTTGAAGCAGGACTAATAAGTTCATATACCATCGTAACTGGGCAACCTCCTGATGTAAACAAGCTTATAAACAGTCAGTTAGAGGAAATATCCTCTTTCTTACACATGTTACAGGGATCCGGTAAAGAAACCCAGGAAACCATAAAGATTAATAATCCAGATAGTGTAGCAAACGCCATTCAAAATAAGTCTAACATGGATGGTGTAAATCTACAGACTCTTTCCGCTCATACCAATGAAAGTACAGATAAAGATGTGATCAACATCACCATCACTGCCATGGCTTACAAAACAACAACCACAGCATCCAATGTTACCAATGGAAGCATAGTTATTAAACCTAATGAAACTTACAGCATAACCGCCACAGCAATAGGAAAAACAGAAAATGGTGGTATAACAGTGGATATAAATAGTATAATAATAACCACCATCCGTAAACTATATACCAGTTCAGGAAACGGTACCTAAACCATTAAAAAGAGGAACTAATTTTTTTTACAGGTGAATATTATGATTAGTGTAATTGGTATTGGACCCTCCAGGGAGGATATGACCTTACGTGCTTTTAAAACCCTTAAGGAAGCGGATGTTGTAATCACATATAAAGGATATTTTAAACATATCCAGGACTTGGTGGAGGGAAAAGAGGTCTTAGTTAAAGGAATGGGCCAGGAGATGAAAAGGGTGGAGCTGGCTGTTGAAGAAAGCCGAAAAGGAAAAAAGGTGGCTCTGGTTTCAAGCGGAGATCCGGGAGTTTTTGGAATGGCCAATGTTCTATTCAGTATCATAGGCAAATATAATGATCTGGAAGTGGAGGTAATTCCCGGAGTCACCGCTGTGAATTATGCAGCCTCCCTCTTAGGCGCACCTCTTCACGACTTTGCAGTTATCA
>MVQZ01000111.1 GCA_002067565.1 Methanobacterium sp. PtaU1.Bin242
AAATAGAGTATTTCTTACTTTTAAATCTTTATTTCTTAAAATCAGGTTTTATCGCTCATTTTTATAGAAAATAGAACTATTTTAAACTTATTTATGGAAAATAGGACTATTTTAAACTTATTTATAGAAAAAAGTATTTATTCTGTATTAGCAATAGATTTTTTTCATAATACCCAAAAAAATAAGTTAATAAGCTATTAATTTACCTAATCATGTTAATTTAAAAAAAACGTACAAATAAAATTATAACACATGGATCAGACCAGGATTGTTACCAGTAATACATTCACCTCCATCAGGAGTTACTATAAAAGTATTTTCAATTCCCACCATTCCTATATTTTTTATTCCCTTTTTAGGTTCTATTGCAAAGACCATTCCCTCCTGTAATGGTTCATTGAATCTTTCTGCAATTACAGGTAATTCATCGATTAATAAACCTATACCATGGCCCAGGAATTTAACTCTACGATTACCAAAACCCATAAAATCCTCTTTAAAGTACTCAGGGAGATTATTCATTATGTTTCTGTAAATTTCTGAGGGTATGGCACCTGACTTAAGCATGCCTGCGATTTCATCCTGTATTTCCACACACTGGTAGTGAGCATCCACAACATACTGTGGAAGGGAACCTCCGAATACATAGGTCATGGTCTTATCTGTATTATATCCCTCATATCCACATCCAACATCGACAAAAACCAGATCTCCTTTATGTAATTTTCTATCCCGGCTTCCTAAGAGAGGTACTGCTGGGCTTAAACCGCTATTTCCACTGGCCCCGTCAAAATAGGTGGGATATATGGAACTGGTGCCGAAACCAACATGTCCCACTACTATCTCTGTGTCAAACATACCAAAGCGGGTTACTCCATGATGTCCTTCCTCCATCATCACCGAGAACAGTTTTGTGGCCAGATCAGCTTCACTCATCCCTTCACGCAGTATTTCTGGTGCGATATCTTCCAGCACATGCTGATGAATGGCACCAGATTTTCTCATCAAAGAAAGTTCCCAATCACTTTTAACCGCTCTAAGAGCAGATATATAGATATCAACAGGTTTAAAGTTTTTAAATGGGAAATGTTTATTAAATCTCTCATATAAGGCTAGTGGAACAGTTTCTGTCTCCAGATACACAGTATCTGAAAGATTAGCTAAACATCCTGCCGCGTCACGGAAACTGTTCATGTGTTTAATATTCCAGAATAACGATTCATCTAAAGCTCTTTGATAGCTACGTCGCACCCAGAATGTTGGCTCATCATACCTGGAAATAATTAGCATACCCTCCTGCATGGTTCCGGTGAAGTAAAATAGATTTATTTTACTGAAAACAACTACTACTTCCCATTCCGGATTGGAAGCATCCATTATGGCTTTAAAACGCTTCATACGATTTTTAAGTTCTTTTAAAGGTGTTTTCATAATAACCACGCTTCTATTATCTCTCCAAATAACAAATTTCTATCAAACTTCCATAATGTGCTTTTTAACCATCATTTATATTCCGGGGTATGATAGCTCCTTTTCTAAGTATTTTGTGGGGTTTCATGGTCAGATCAATGACTGTGGAGGGTATCTTATTTTCAGATTTTCCCGCGTCCAAAATCAGATCAACCGAATCTCCTAACTGTTTTATGACATCATCTACCGATTCTGGCGCTTCTCCTCCAGATAAATTGGCGCTGGTGGTGGTGATGGGAAATTTCCGGGTAAGTTCCTGGCAGATCTTGCTATCCGGAATTCTTACCCCAATTTTCTCTCCACTCGCAGTTAAAACAGATGATATATGCTCTTTTTTTCTTAAAATAATTGTAAATGGACCGGGAAATATTTTTCCAACTAGTTGTTCTCCTTTTTCATCCAGATAAGCTATTTTATGTATATCATCTATTCCAGCAACACAGACTGATAATGGTTTATTAAAATTCCTCCTTTTTAGAGAATATACCTTTTTTATGGCATTTTCTGAAGATATATTTGCTCCCAAACCATATATGGTGTCTGTAGGATAAACCACAGTACCTTCATTTTCTAAAACTTCAATAGCCTGGTTTATTTTGTCTATTTCTGGTTTTTGAGGATTTATTTTTACTAATTTCATTTAATCTTAATATTTTAAATCCCAAACATATATCCTTTTAGAATTTTTAATAAAGATTTATGCTGGACAAACTAAGACCCTGGGTTAAAATATTTTTAGACCCCATCGCTGAAAGAATTTCTATTAACCCGAATATTTTAACTGTGATTGGCCTTCTCTTAAGTATTTTATCCGCTTACTTCTTTGCTACTGGAAATTTATTAATGGGTGGAGTTTTAATAGGTTTAAGTGGTTTTGTAGATATTTTAGATGGGGCTGTTGCCCGAAACCATTCCTCAACCACCCCTTTTGGTGGTGTGCTGGACTCTACTTCAGATCGGTTTGCAGATGCATTTATTATAATTGGCATAATATATGGTGGCTTCAGCAGCTGGATTATTGGAGTTCTAGCCCTACACGCTTCTCTATCTGTTAGCTATGTAAGAGCTCGGGGCGAATCAGAAGGTATAAAATGTAACGTTGGAATAGCTGAAAGGCCTGAACGACTGGTTATTCTTATGGCCGGTGCATTTCTAGGATACCTGATAAATCCCAATATAATGGGTATTGCTGTGGCAATAGTGATGCTATTAGGCTATTTAACTGTGGTTCAAAGACTTCATCACTCCTGGAAAGAGTTGAAGCATGAATAATAATTCTTACTCTAAAAAAACATGGTGAATAGAATGGATGAGATTAAAAGGATTAGAAAGGATGTGGAACTCTTTGCAAAAAATATAAAAGAATTTGAATCAATAAAAATTAACAAAGGAGAAGAAAAAATAGTGCAGATGGCCAAAAACTACTCCAATGACACATTATATTATCTGGAAAAACAGGACAAATTAACTGCGTTTGGATGTATAACCTATGCACATGGCCTGCTTGATGCAGTGCGTCTGCTTCATAAACTCATATAGAATTCAACTCATAATTTTTCAAATTCATACAAAAGGGAAAAACATGGTAAAGTTATTTAAAAAAGAATCTCAGGTAGAAGAATTCGGCAAACAACATGTTGAACTGGTTTATAAAAGCATAAGCAAATTTAAAGAAGTTATGGCCTGTTTTTATGTTGGTGAATTTGAAAAATTAGATAAAAAAGTAGCAGAGGTATCTAAACTGGAACATGATGCAGATATAATTCGCAGACAGATGGAAATAGAGTATTATAATGGCGCATTTCTTCCCTTTGATCGGGAAGATCGAATCGTTCTGGCAGAACTGGTAGATAGCGTGGCGGACATGGCTGAGGAAACTGCCTATCAAATCTGTCTCTCCAGATTACAATTTCCTTCTAAAGGGCAGGGAGACTTCGAAAAATTTATAGATGTGATCTATGATACAGTATCGGTTTTAAAGGTGTGTATTGAAAAATTAGATGTTGATCTAGGGGAAGCCATAGCCGTCGCGACGCTTT
>MVQZ01000112.1 GCA_002067565.1 Methanobacterium sp. PtaU1.Bin242
GACCAAAAGAAAAAAAACATATAAAAAACACAAAACATAATACCACAAAAAAAACTATTTACGAAACAGCCTCTAATATTAGTTTTTATTTAGGCATTTTCTTCCATGAATCAGGATCCATGTCCTTGAATTTTTCTGTGCAGGGTATTCCACCTAATCCCCAATGAGATTGTGGAATTTCATGTATTATGACCTCCACAGCTTCGGCTGAAATTCCAACATCCGAGAAGACTTTGGTTAAATTACGAATTAAGTAGTCGATTTTTGCCTGTTCAAAACCTTTCCATATATTCACATGAAGTACTGGCATTTTTACCACCTTTTTATTCTTCAAGGATTTATTTATTGATGAAAATTATTTATTAATGGAAATAAACAGATCATAAATAAACAAATCACATTAAAAATTGTGTTAAACAAACTTAATGTAGTTTTTCTAACCATTGGGTAATTACCAATTGGTAAGTGGGGAATTAGAATGGGTAACGATTATTTAAAAGAACTTTACCAAACCGTTGATGATACTTTTAGCTACCTCAGGAAGAAATGGACTATCCCTATAATTAAAGGATTATTCTGTGATTGTAAAAATTTTAAGGGTTTTTTAGAACTTAATCCCGGATTAAGTAGTAAGGTCCTAGCTGAAAGGCTTAAAGAATTAGAAGAAAAGGGTGTAGTTGAAAAAATTGTGTTAAACTCTTCTGCAGGTCAGACGGAGTATTATCTAACCGAAAAAGGACGCAGATTAAATAAGATTATCTTTGAGATGTTTAATTTTGCCTTAGATGAAGTTTTAAAGAACGAAGAAGATGTAAAATTAAAATTAGAATCCAAAGAATACCTGAAAGTAACTTTAAAGATTACTTGTTAGATCGATTTTATTACGAGTTGAATGACCCTCCCCCCAAAAAAATCATTAACATTAGACTATACTTAAAATCAGAATCAATTTATCAATTATATGGGGCTTGAATCTATTATAATTAAATGGGCATGTTAAAGTAGTTTAATCTGAAAAATTTAATCGGAATTTAGAGCATATTTTGTTTATATAAGCTTTTTAGGTAAGGAATAATTCAATTAAAAAAGGTACAAACATCGCATTAATTGGAGCAATATTGTATATAAACTTTATTTAGAAAAGGTGAATATTAGTTGATAGGAATAAGCGCCGACTTCGACCCCCTTCATAAGGGTCATGTTAAATTAATTGAAAAAGCCCGAAAACTGGGTGATAAAAAGGGCGAGAAAGTAGTTATCTACCTTAACAAGGGATATAGCGCTAATCACGCCCCATTTTTTGCAGATTATGATGCCCGGTCTAATATGGCACTGGAAGCAGGTGCTGATAGGGTGGTGCCCATTGAGGGATTGCATCACAGACTAACTCTGGCTTACACCGTCCCTATCAGAATCGCCATGATGATCGAGGACGGTGTGATGGATTATGTGGATGCTGCTGATGTATCCACAGCCAAAATAGAAAAACTCTCCTCAAAATTCGCTGAAAAAGGCATATTCAGTGGTATTCCCCGTAATTTGCCTAACCGGAATGTTATCCGATGGTTTGCGGTTAATGAGTTTCTTTACCAGAAATACCAGAGGAAAATGCGATTTCATATTATTCCGGAGCATAAAATCCATGGTGAGAAGATTTCAGGACGTAATATTCGCCAGGAAATATTGAAAAATAATCTAAAAATTCCAGATAGTGCTGCCAGCCTTTTACCTGATTTTACCGTACAGATTCTGGAAGAAGAAATAGAGAAAGGTAATATTCCCGGTAAAAGGGATATGGATCTGCTTATAAGTAGATTGAATAATTATTCCCGATCAAAACTTCTTAATATAGCGCATATGAATGCTGATGCTGTAGATGAAATAGTTAAAGGCCGTAAATATCGGTTGGAAAATCAGATCTGGGCTTCACTCCGTAAAGCCGGTTATGGGCCGGTTCTAAGTAGATTGGCTATAAGTGCTGCAGAACAGGATGTTACCAAACAGGAAGTCTTTAATCTAATCCGGAACTACGAAAAAGAGGGTATTATTCCCCCAGATCAGACAGTAAGTAAAGTTATTGAAAGGGCCTGGTTTGTGGCATCGAAGGCTAGTGAGGGCACTCCATCAGCAGATGCTCATAAAATGTTTCGCAAAGGAGTAAAACCCGAAAAAAAGCCTCTTTATTCATTTGATGCCGGATTGCATCTGCGTAGTTTTGAAGTTGATTCCCTGAAACAGGGTATGGAGTCTTTACTTTTCGTTGATAAAAGGGGTGCTATTTCTTGCCAAATCAGAGCTCCAGATCGTAAAATAAAAAGCCCTCTAAAACTTCCGGCAAAACAGGCCACCTATCTCCGGCTTCTGATCGACTCCCAATTTATTCCTTTAAAGGCAGAGGTGGTGGAGAAAAAGGAGGGTTTCCGTATCAGGATATTAATTAGAAAATGAATAAGATATTAAATAAATAAATTGAATCATAAAAAATCACATTAACATAAAAACTTATTTATGGATTTCAGGATCTCTATATTCCACCACCGGGCAGACCCAGTCTTTACAAAAGGTCATGACCATTTCGCCCTTATCCGTATTTATATGAAGTCGCCAACAATCACTGTCACGGGTTTTAAAACTGACATCAAGTATCTTTTTATCGAGAAGTTTCTCCAAAGCCTCCTGACAGTTACCTTCAAGCTCATTTTTCCTCATAAACAAACCTCCTTTTATCATGTGGGGAGCTTTATTAAATAAAACATTTAAGGTGATAGTTATAGTTATAGTTTCTAATACTTTTATATTATTGGTATTTGATCCTTGGAAGATTTCAGTTAATAAAAAAAGGCCAATCCAGTTAATTATTAGAATTATGACTTAACAGTCTTTTTTAAGGGATTTAAAAAGATCTTTATAGTTATCTGATTTTTTATCGAGCTTATCCTTTCTGGAAAGTTCCATGAAAAACTCTGCAGTGGCCTGACTCAAGGAAGTATCCCCATATTTTGATAGCATCTCTGTAACCTCATTCATTTCCTGGGCTCTTCTTCGAGCATGGGTAGCACTGCTCATGATTCTTGATTGTGCAGATTCCCTGAATCCCGGACATTCAGTTTCTTCCAGATATTGGAGAAATTCCTCATCCAATCCCATTTGATAGGCTGCGTAAAGGGATTGGAAAAGTAGTGCAGAAACTCCCTTGGTATAGGAACTTCTTAACATCTTTAAAGCAGATGCCTGACCCGCATGAGGACCTATAACCTTTATATTCATCCCATAATCATTCAGAACTGAAAATTCCTTCGCACAAGTTCCCGAGGCAATTATTTGTACATCAATTCCTTTTTTTATACCACCCATTATGGCTGCATCTGCTGTTTTATTATTTTCAATGTAACTTAACGCCTTTTTCACTGT
>MVQZ01000114.1 GCA_002067565.1 Methanobacterium sp. PtaU1.Bin242
TTCTTACCTGGTCTATGCTCTGACCATCCTCATCCACTATTATTATAGGGTCCTGGTAGTTCAATAACCAGCCGGCGAAAGCAGGCAGCCCTTTATTCCAGATACTTAACCTATCTGGTATGTGCCCTCCCCCAAAACTGGTGGGATTTCTAACATCAATGATCTGGTCTCCCTGTTCTTTTAATGTTTTAAGTTCATCCACCTTTAAAACTTTTAGTTCAGGGAGTCTGCAGAGGAGATCAGGACCTTTCAGATTGATTTCCTCCATTTTTTTAAAATAAGGTGGTGTATAAAGTTTTTCATTTGTTTTATATTCTATGAATTCTTTTTCAGCGTAATTTAGGGTTTTATTGGTCTTTTTTTCATAACCAATGGTGGTGAGTTCCTGTTTTCTGATATCTGCCCCGCAAACTGATCCAGCACCATGGGCCGGACACAGGATCACCTGGTCTCCTAAGGGCAATATCTTGCAAAAAACACTGTTATAGAGCTTTGCAGCGTTTTCCTTCCTTTTTAATTCTCCATAAAGGTCTACTCTGCCTGTTTCTCCTGCAAAGATGGTGTCTCCAGTAAAAGCCATATATACATCATTTGAAACATCTTTATCCTTAACGGTGATGGATATGCTCTCTTTGGTGTGGCCTGGTGTTTCTAAAATTCCCAATTCTATGGATCCTAGGTTGAATTTATCTCCTTCTCTTGTGGGATTTCCATAAGCAAAATCTAGTCTGGATCCGTGATATATTTCTGCGTCTACGATTTTTTCAAGCTCGATGGAGCCTATGGTGTAGTCTTCATTGCGATGGGTTTCAAATATATATTTTATCTTTAGATTATTCCGTTCTGCAATTTCCAAGTACACTTCACAATCTCTGCGAGGATCAATCACCGCAGCAGAACCTCCAAAGCCTATAAAGTATGATTTATGGGCAATACCAGCTGATTTAACGGTTTCAAATATCATATTAACGCATCCTCCTTAAATTTGAAATATACTGGTGTTGAAGGATTTATTTAAGTAAGTAAAGACCGATGTTTATAGATGGATAAAAACTGATTTTATCTTTTTATTCACCTTATAACACCCCGGTTTGTATTTACTATGTAAATCATGAAATATAATTTTATTTATCAGATAGTAGGTAAAATTATACCACTGATTAAATAGATATAATATTTAATTAATTATTCCAATATCTTTTTTAGATTAAAGCTTTTATATGTTTTAAATAAGATTTAAAGGTGTAATTATGGATTATATTATCGAAACACAGGATATAACCAAGAAATATGATAACTTCACCGCTGTAAATTCGGTAAATCTGAAAGTACCAAGAAACAGCGTATATGGTGTTTTGGGACCTAATGGGGCGGGTAAAACTACTTTAATATCCATGCTATGCACCATACTCCGCCCCACATCTGGAAGAGCCACGGTGAACGGATTTGACGTGCTTAAGAATCCAAAAGAGGTTAGGGCTTCTATTGGCATTGTTTTCCAGTCCCGTGCTCTGGATGATATACTCACTGGACGTGAACACCTGGAAATGCACGCCGCTCTTTATGGGGTGCCTAATGACGTGAGGAAAGAAAGAATTAAAGAAGTACTGGATTTGATAGCTCTAGGGGCCAAGGCAGATGAGTATGTAAAAACCTATTCTGGTGGTATGAAACGACGCCTGGAGATTGGTAGGGGTTTAATCCACCATCCTAAGGTCTTGTTTTTAGATGAGCCTACTCTGGGACTGGATCCCCAAACTCGAGAAAATATATGGGAATACATCCGCCGATTGAATAAAGCAGAGGATATAACAGTGCTTATGACCACCCATTACATGGAGGAAGCAGATAAACTATGTGATAAAGTGGCCATCATGAATAAAGGCCAGATTATTAAAGCAGATTCCCCTATCAATTTAAAACGTGAATTAAAAGCAGATACCATCACTATCCGGGTTGATAAGCAGGATGAATTCATTAAAGAAGCGGAGAAACTTGATTTTATCAAAAATATTTTTGTTGAAAATGATGATATACTGATGATGGTAGAGCGAGGTGAGAATTTAATACCGACTATAGTGAATTTCGCAAACAAGAACCATATACTAGTGAAATCCATAGAATTACAGCATCCTAACCTGGAGGATGTGTTTATAAGTTACACAGGAACTAAAATCGCGGATGGAGGTAAGTAAATGGGAGAAGTTGAGGGAATATACACCATCTGGCTTAGAGAGACCAAAAGATATGTCCGGTATCGTTCTCGCATTCTTACCTCAGTAGTAACTCCCTTGTTATGGCTTATAATCTTCGGAACTGGACTGGGCTCTGCAGTGAGATTTGGGAATATACCTGGAGGATATCAAGCATTTATTTATCCTGGAATAATTGGTCAAACCATCCTGTTCACCGCAATCTTCTCCGGAGTTTCAGTAATCATTGACCGGCAATATGGATTCCTCAAAGAGATCCTGGTTGCACCGATCACCCGTCCATCCATAGTTTTCGGTAAAGCACTGGGCATAACCACCGGAGCCCTGATCCAGGGAGTGATACTCCTTTTACTGTCCTTTGTGGTGGGAGTGCAGATGACACCCCTCATTTTCATAGCCAGCACCCTGCTCATGATACCCATATCCGTTGGATTGGCCGGTATAGGTCTATTAATCGCATCATTCACCGACAGTATGGAAGGTTTTAACCTAATAATGAGTTTCGTGGTTTTACCCATGTTTCTCCTAAGCGGAGCTCTATTCCCAGTAAGCGGACTCCCCACACTGCTTCAGGCAGCAGTATACCTGGATCCTCTCACCTACGGGGTGGACGCCCTTCGCCAGATCATACTGGGAACCGGAGCCATACCCCTACACATCAGTGTCACCGTTATCCTGATATTCATGACAGTGATGGTAATGGCATCCGCTTTGATGTTCAGCAGGAAAGAACAGGGACTGATGTAGATCAGTTTTTCTATAGAAGAATGGATATGGTGGGCAAAAAAATTAGGATAGTAAAGTCTATAATCTAAAAATGAGAATTATTGACGATCATATCCGTTTAAAATATGATTTATAAAATGTAGATTTGGAGGACATTACAAATTTGCATTTGAACGATAATAACTGAATTACTCTCTAAAAATACCTAATCAGCTCTTTTTTCTGTGTATGCCCGAATTATATCGCCTTTGGTGAAAAATCCTATTATTTTTTTTTCATCTTCCGGGTCTACTACTGGAAAATGAGATATTTCTTCATCTTCAGTTTTCAACAGGACATGTTCTAATGTATTTTCTGGTTCAACGGTTATCAAATCTATGGTCATTATATCTTTTACCTTTAGATTTTTATGATCTTCCTCATCTAATTTATCAAAATCTGAATGACTGACAATGCCAATTAAATTATAATTTTCATTAATAACAGGGAAGGCCATGTGTCCTGTTTTTATAATCTTTTCAGATAATTTTGATAAGGATAAATCTTCATCAACCGATTCAACGTTTTTATTCATAATATTTTTTACCTTAATAGTCT
>MVQZ01000115.1 GCA_002067565.1 Methanobacterium sp. PtaU1.Bin242
CCTGAATTGTTAGATATAAAACTTAACTTTTCACTGGTCTACAACATAAATGATCCTTATTTTCCTTATATATTGTCCATAAACCAGATTTTAAGATTTTTTCTTTGGTTTTACTTCTTTTTTGATGTCTATCATCAATTATTAGTATACCATCATCTTTTATAAGTCTATTAAGTTCTTTAAGAAATTCTGTTGGCTCTTTTATAATGAAAAACATATCCAGGGCACATATAATATCAGCTGTTTGATCCGGAAGTGGAGAATTATATCCATTAACCAGTACAGTTTCAACATTATTTAAATTCATTTTTACTATTTTCTTTTTAACTTCAGCTATAGCCATTTCATGAATATCAGCCGCATAAACTTTCCCCTTTTCACCAACGATTTTTGCAAATTCAGTGGTGTATCTTCCAGGTCCACAACCATAATCTATAACTGTCATACCCTCAGATATGCCAAATGTTTTAGATCTCTTTTTAACATAAGGATAAATGAAATCCATAAGTTTAAAGGTAAAATTCATGAATTTAAAAGAATTATCTGACATTTTTTCATTTTTTTCTGGCCTAAAAGTCTCCATTACTTTGTTTATTTAATACTATTTTACTAGAGCAAAATAGTTTATGATATTATTTACTAAGAGCAGCGACTTTACCTGCAAAGGCCTGTAGAACTTCTTTAGACAGTCCTTCCACAAATTTAAGGGAACCTGCGCATTCATGGCCTCCGCCATCTATTCCTGCTTCTGGTATTTCATCCACCAGTTTCAAGATAATGGTGTTCAAATTAAAGCCAAATATCTCATTTACAGCATCGGTAGCTCTTATAACTCCAAAATCAGGGCCGTATGCCAGTGTGATTATGGGTTGATCTTCTCCGTATTTCTGCACCATCTGGTCATGTACATAACCACAGGTTTTTCCAGGGGCAGGGAATGTAAACTTATGAGCATACTTTTCCACATCCAGCACATTAAATATTATGTCATTAGGCAATCTCTGGGTTTTAAGGTTGGGAAGAGCTGCTTTAAGCTGCCAATCCACCCTTTTTTGTGATTCTTTATAAAGGGCATCCACCAGTTTTTGATGTTTTTCCCGGTTGCCCAATCCCAGAATAGTGTCTATTATTCCTCTACCATTCATAAATCTAAGATAAAACGCTTCAAAATCTATGCAGCTTGCTATTTTCTCCAGATCATCTTCATCGTATCCTTTTTCTGCTGCCATCTGGATGTATTTTCCAGCCTCCTGTGAACGGGCATGATCCCCCACAGCAGCTATACCTGGTAAATGCATGAGTTTTTCCTTTACCTCGGGGTTGATCATCTTGGCTATTTCCACTGCCAGGGCACCCGCAGTGATCTGGGAATCACCACCCACCAGGTAGGGGTTAACATGTACATCCACATACTCATCCACTGCCACTTTTCCATCCTGTACTACACCAGGATAATGATGATCCACCACCACCACTTCTATGTCGTATATTTTTACCTTCATCAAGGCTAGAATATCCTCTTCAGTGGATCCGTTATCCATAAGAACCAGTAATGGTAATTTCTGGCCGTGTCTTTCCATATCCTCTAGGGCAAAGGACAGATCCTTAACCACATCTTCCAGTTCATAGAAAGGAGCTTTACTGGGGGCTCTTTTAAAGAAATGCCATTCTGCATCATTACTGTTATTCATCTCCTTTAGTAGGGGTATAACAGCCTTTTCAATAGCAACTCCGGCGCAGATTCCATCAGCATCAGCATGATGCCTCACCAGAATGGACCTACCGTCTAATACCGCTCTTCTTATTGCTTTGGCAGCTTTTTGCATGCGTCCATGTAAATCATCCAGAACCTTGCTTTCTATGAGTAGTTCGATGTTTTCTGGCTCTGCCTTTTTATCTATAGCTTCATCTATACGTTTTCTGGCTTCCAGGGATTCTGATCCGTGTAATCTTTCAATTGATTCTGATTCAATCTGAATTTTACCGCTGTGCAGGGAAACCTCACCTGTTACCTCTACAATGTTTCCAATATTTAAATGGGGATATACCCGCACTCCGGGTTCATCAAAAGCAGCGGCCCAGGTGGTGCCTGTTTCATCGGATATGGTGAATATGGTGGGCCCGCTGGTCTGCTGGATCTGTATTATTTCACCCACCAGTCTAATCGGTTTTCCCATGAACTTGGTAGTGATATCACCTATTCTGGTGCGTGCTATATTCTTTTTAAGTCTAACCAGTTCATATTTATCTTTTATTTTAGAGGCTGTGAGATCTACCTCTCCCTTTCTCTGTTTAATCTCTGTTATCTTCACGATTATTTCATCACCCACATTATATGGGGGTGATCTCATACGTAGCAGTCCAAATATGTTTTTACTGAGACTGACAAATACTCCGTAGTTTTCCACCCGGCTGATTCTGCCCTTGTAATTTGCACCAAGCTTTAGATCATCGATGTCACAGCTTGAGTGCAGCATATATACCTGGTTTTTTTCCTGGCAATCAGCGCAGTAGTCACCTGATTTTATGGTTTTACCACATTTGCGGCATTGATTTATCTCGCCCTTTCCTTCACATGCACTGCAAGTTTCCCGGACTTCAATCTCCCCTTTACCATTACATGTACTGCAGGGTACTTCCTGCTCCTCATCCAGTTCAAAACGCTCCCTGGTCTGGTTGGAAATGCCTTTAACATGATCTTTTAAGTTTAACTGTGATTTAACACCGGTACCATGGCAACTTTCACATATTTTGTAGCTTAAAACATGATAGCCTTTACCTTTACATTCTAAACATTTCAAAAAATTCCACCCTTGAATAATATTTTTTAAATTCATCCAAATATAATTAAACATGAATATTAAGGATGATAAACTTTTCTCTGATATATCTGATATATTAAAAAACCCATGATTTATAGACTCAACAATTAGTAACTAAAAATATGATATTAAAAATTATAGGGAATAATTTTCACCAGTTGATAGATTGAGGGTTGCAATCTAAGTTAACTGGGCAAAAAAATCATAATACTAAATGTTTTAAGCAGGGATTATCACTATCTAAAAAATAGCCATTAAAAAAAATGCTTTGTATACTTGGAAAATCTAAACCCTAATTTCTTTTTCCTGATTTTTTCGCTTAGGAATGAATATGCTAATAATAAACCCTAATAGAAGTATTAAGGTTAAAACAGTGAAAGCCTGTTTCATTGAGCTGATAATTGCTGTATTTATAATCTTAGTGGAATGTGGTACTAATTCTGGAGGAATATCAGGAGTACCGGTTTGCATTTTCTCCACATGTTCATATAATGCATCTTGAATCTCCTGATTAGTCATGTTCCCAGCCAGCCCAGATTCTTCTATACTGGCCGTAAGACCACCATAGGTGCCTACTAACAGTAAAACACCTAATAAAGCTGTCCCTACAGAATATCCTAGGTTATCAAAGGAATTGAACAAACCAGATGCATCTGTTTCCTGATCTTCCCTAGCAGCAGACATGGTAAGATTGGCCAGTTGTGATAATAAAAGCCCCAAACCCACACCAAACACTATTATACAGGGTATAATATCCCCCATCTGAGCATTCAGGTT
>MVQZ01000116.1 GCA_002067565.1 Methanobacterium sp. PtaU1.Bin242
ATGTTCAACATAAGTCAGTCTTTTGATTATCTTACCATGTTAGGGGGAGTTATATCTGGCCAGGAGGCTTACGCAGGACTCTGTACAAACTGTGGGAAATGTGTAAAGGCCTGCCCTCAAAAACTGGAAATCCCCGAACTATTAAATGATGTTTCTCATGAACTGGAAGGACGTGGCTTCAAATATAAAATAAAAATTGGCGGATCAGTGATTATGCCCCTGCTTGATGTCTTCATATCCATAAGTAACCGCTTCTCCCGAAGACCTCGTAACAAAACCTAAAAATATTTTTTCAATAATGAAAATAAGTTAGAATTCTGATTTATAAGGTGAGAATGAATGGAAATTATTCCTGGAATACACCAGATCCGCGGTAGAGTGGCCAACTGCTTCCTGGTAGATGATGTGGAGCTAATGCTCATCGACACCGGCATGCCCGGTAACTCCTCTAAAATTACCGAATACGTGAAAAAAACACTGCAACGTAACCCACAGGATATTAAAACCATTGTGATAACCCATCAGCATATGGATCATGTGGGAAGTCTCAGTAAGATGAAAGAAATTACTGGAGCCAAAGTAGCAATCCACCACGCCGATGCAGACTACATCCGGGGGAAAAAACCCCACTCCGGCCCTGCCTATGCAAATGCCATGGTGAAGCTAATACAATTTATTTACAGGACCAAACCCGTGGAACCGGATATCCTACTTAAAAATGGTGATGTCATCGGTGCATATCAGGTAATACACACCCCCGGACACACCCCCGGAAGTATTTGCCTATACAATTCAGTGAATAAAGCCATTTTTGTTGGAGATAATTTAAGATACACCCAGGGGAAGCTGATGAATCCTGATATGCGGCTGTTACCAGAGTATGAGAAATATAAGGAGTCCATGAAAAGGATTTCTAAATTGGATGTTGAGGTGATTTTGACCGGGCATACAAAGGCCGTGATCGGTGGTGGATCTGAGTTGTTGAGGGAGTTTGTTGAGGGATTTTGAAATTTTCCAATATAATAGTCCATATTCTATCAAAACCTCAACTCCTCTCTACGCCCAGGATCCATTACCTGATGGAACAGGAATGATCCGCTGATATTGTTAACTTCTTCAAATATTTCCTGTGCATTTAATCCTTTTTCTTCCAGGAAATCCCATAAATGAACCAGTTCCAGAAGATCATCACGAAAATCTGGCATTCCATCCCTTATTGTGGCGGATAATAGTCTGTACTCCGCATAACGTTTTGGATCTGATTCTTGATATGGTGGGATCCAGTGGACAAGCTTGTAGGTTAAATCCCGGTCGTTTTGGACGGATGCTTCCATGGAACTCTTTTCTGTGGGATTTGAATTCTTATAAATCTCATATAACTCCTCAAATAATGGTAAATATTCTTCCTGGTTCACCACGCTTAAATTATTATGATCAAAGGGGATTTGGATTAGTATTTCTTTAAATCGTTCTAGATTGGTCATGTTTCACCTGAAAACTTATAATTATATTTTTATAGGTTTTTTATTTTCCTAAATGTTGGATCTAACCTATTCTTACTGAAATCTCTTATCGATGGATTAAAAATTTAGTTAATAAAATGGTTTTTGGTTTATTACCGGATAGTAAGTAATATTAAGAGGTGATAAACAATTAAACTTTAATAATAAAAGAGAGGTGAAAAGAGATGAAAACTAAATTAGGTTTACCCTTGTTTTTGTTAACCTTTTTTGTGGTTATGGCCTGCAGTCTTGGAGCTGTAAGCGCTGCTAACAATATCCATGATGTTAAGGTTGATGATGTAAACACCAATATTCATCATTTTGATGCCAACATACAGGATAGTAACATCCTAAATGCATTGGAAAGCACCTACAACACCGAAATAATTGAAGGTGACAGTGGTCCTGATATGTCCATAATTCGTAGCTCAATCAGCAATATATTTTCCAACTCATTTAACACCCGTTACTATGCGGGTGGCACACGTACTGGTGGTGGCCTAACCGATAGTGAAATAAGTAATATAGTTTCTGCCTCAGCAGATACTGAGATCGGCACTGGCTGTACTGGTGGTATTGTAGAAAATAGTAGAGCCAGCAATATAGTTTCTAACTCCGTAGAAACCACTATTTTTATGGGGATTATGGGGTCACAAATTGTCAACAGTAACATCAGTAATATTGTAGACAGCTCCTATGACACTACTATCCAGCAAGGTGCCGGGTGCAGATCAGATAACAACAACTTATCAAACATAGTTTCTGACTCTGAACACACCATTATACGCCAGGGTTTAATCACCAACAGTCAAATTTCCAACATCACCCTGTCATCCGAAAATATCACCATTGATCAGATTGGTTACAACTTAGATCAGCCCCAGCCAATCGATAACTGTAATCTAAGCAACTTAACACTATTTTCAAAAAATACCACCATCACTCAGTCTAATCTATCTGGAGTTAACGGATGTGTTCTTGCCATAGGATGCGATGGAATTGACATACCCGTAGTGAATCTGACCGATGCCACTTTCTTTGTTCTGGCTATAGGTGACTCTATCTTCGGTTTCAGCTGGTAAATCCCTGATATCTATTTAATTACTAAAATAAATCCTATTTTTCTTTTTTTTGCTCTGAATTTATATAAACAGATAAACTCCAGATTAAATGAGTATTATAAACAGCAATATTGGTTATGTAATTAAATTAAAAAAAATTAGATAGTAATAAGTAAATATCCTGCCTATTTCTCATCCTATTGGCTCAAATGCCTTTGCCGGGCATTCTGCAGCGTCCATATCCCCAGAAACTTCCACACCGAAACAGTCCCCCATGTCATTTTCGGTGGGTTTGAAATGTTTGCAGTCTTTACATTTTGGCATATCTATTCACCTCCTTCTACTTTTTTGAAAAATTCTTCATCTTCCTGTAGTTTATGCATTAAGGCATCCATTTTATCCAGTTTCAGCAGGGTGAATCCTGCATCGTCCTTTCTTTTCAGGACCATGAGTTTATCGCCTTTTTTTAAATCCAGATCATTTCTTAAAGCTACGGGAATGGCAATCTGGCCTTTATCACTCACGGTAACCAGACCATAGACAATTCTCACTTTAGAACAGTTGCCTTGCATATCACTTCTCCATTTTATCTGGTGTTTTAGTATAATCGGTTATTCCTAAACGATTGCCTGATGGATCTTCAAATTCTACCGCCATTCCGGTGAGAATTTCGAAGGGTTCTGACAGGAAATTAACCCCTTTGTTTTTGAGATTTTGATACTCCTCTTTTACATCATCCACCACCAGCCACACCGTTGGTTTTACATCCGGAAACATTTTTATATCCTTTAAAATAATTGCTGGTTCTTCTTTACCCACATTAAACGCCATCATGCCTTTATCTTTAAAATCAAACTTCAAATTGAGTCCTAGAATGTTCTGATAGAATTCTCTGCTTTTTTCAAGGTCTTCTGCTGGGAAGAAAAAATTATCATATACCTTCATTCTATATTCCCCCATAATTTGTAAGATTATTCTTACTTTACTTAAATTATTTATTTTTCTTATATAAATATTTATTTGAAATTTATTAATATTAACCAATGGAGGTATTTTATGGGATATTACATTGATTTTAGTAAAATCACTTTAGATAAATTTAAAATGATGTTGGAATCCACCTATTTACTTCCCAGCCAACAAATACTCAAAGATAAAATGGATAGCAGGTTTGAAGTTATAAAATCCCAGGATATAAACAATTTAGAACAATTAAAGCAGGCACTGAAAAATAAAAAT
>MVQZ01000117.1 GCA_002067565.1 Methanobacterium sp. PtaU1.Bin242
ATAGATGTGGAATATTCTGGGAAAACTGTAGGAACTTGGATGCCTTCATTTCCAGCGAAGTTTGCTTGGAAATTTATCATGCTCCTGGCTTCAAGCTCGTAGTCCATCTCTTTGCGGATGGATTTCTCAAATTCATCCACAATCTCTGGAATATTGAAAACTCTTAAACTGGGAATTCGTTTATTCACCAAATCTGCCAAATGATGCATAATGGCCAGATCTTTCTCCACAGTGTCCCGAATACCCGGTCTTTGGACCTTAACTGCAACTAATGTGCCATTATGGAGAACAGCACGATGAACCTGGCCTATTGAGGCGGCTGCTACCTGTTTTTCATCAAATGTTTTGAAAATATCGTTTAATGGTCGTTTTAATTCACTTTCCACTATGTTCTTCACTGTATCATAATCAAAGGGCAGAGTATCATCCTGGAGCTTGGTGAACTCATTAGCCATATTTTGACCCACCAGGTCCGGTCTGGTGCTCATCATCTGCCCTAACTTAACAAATGTTGGTCCTAATTCTTCAAAAACTATTCTAAGTCTTTCAGGGGCTGTTTCATCAAGATCTAAATCAGGATCATATCTATGTAATATTTCAACCCAACGAGAACCCGATAATTCCATCTTACCAACCAGATTGTCGAACTTATATTTGGCCAGTAATCGGGCAATTTCTCTTAAACGCCGATAATCTACTTTTTTTGGGAAAAACTTCATTATTAATCACTATTTTATCAAATTATTAATAATCTCTAAATAACTGCCCTAATATCTATATTCAAATTCTATTTCCTCCCGACTTGAAAAATTTACAGATGGTTAAGTTTCCCTCAAATCAATATTTAACCTATTATAATTTATTTCAATCCTTTATCTATTATTAAGTTGTTTTTTTATTAAAATAAATTGCGGGATCAAGCCCTACATGTTATTATATTTTATTCCTTCGATTTTCTGCATGTTAATGAATTATTGCCCAAAATATAGTGGGAATAACAAATTAATAAAAAAAACAGTTTTAAGGTAATTAAATAATCAAATTAGGATAATAAGCCCAATCTAGGTATTATTACAAACTTTTTAAAATAAGATATTATCCTAAAAAAATGGAAATGAATAGAAATGGGTTTAGTTCCTTGAATAATCCTCAAAACAGGGAATACAGACAATATTTCCATCTTCTATTCTGGCTCTGTGTTCTGCTACCATTTCTCCACACTTAGCACATTTAATTGATTTGAATATGCGTGCTTCTTCTGGAAATTCCAGTTCAACACTTTCAACTTTAAAAAGTTCATCTACAGGTCCTTCCAACATATCCTCAGTAGCTTTATCCCTAAGTTTTATAAATTTGGCTTTATCTTCCGGGGTGGCTGAAGGAGAAAATGCTTTTTCTCGAGCTCTGGCAAATTCAGGATTTGTTTCAGTAACATCCTTTTTTAAAGATATGCGAAGTACTTCTCCTGTTTCCCTGTTCATGAAGGTATAGGCCTGTTTTCCATGATCCTTAAATATTAGGTTGCCTTTTCCCATAGTGCAGCCAGCTACCACTTGTATGGCATCCACACTGCAGCTATCATTTTCCACTATAGCCACCAGTTCTTCATCTTCGGCCCGGGAGGATAATAATTCACGTATTGCTATTTCACCCACACGGTAGCCTATGGCGATTCCTGGACATGAATGACCGTGAAATTTAATAACTTCTGAAAATGGGATTATTTCATTTGTTTTAGTATCGCTCATGTAATTCATCTCCTATTTTAGATGTTATATAACTTGTGAAACATTTCTAATAAACTAGTTATATTTAATTATTACTCTGTTTTCTATGATTATACTATTCATTCCAGGGCATTATATTTCATGTTGTTGATTATTCTAGCATCCACTCAGTCCTGGTACATTCCAGCCAGGGGATCCTCGCCATTAGGGAACATAGCTCCATAGGGTTCGAACCAGTCCATGTCCTTTATGGTGCAGAAATGCATTCCCTGGTTAGACTCAGTCATCATCAGAGGTTTTGCTTTCTCCACATCCCATGAACCATCCTCTTTGTTGTAAATATCATCTCTAACCTCCAAGTGTATCACTTTAGCCAATACCAGAGCATAGGGGAAGTTGTCATATTCATCAGCAATGATATTATGGAGTTTACATTCCATCCATGCGTAACATCCTTCTACTCCTGGTGTTTCAATTTTATGACTGGTTTTCTCTTCTAACCCGGCCAGTTCATATTCATCCACCTCCGGAGGTACGAATTTAGCAGTAGTTATTACTTTATCCATCAGATCCACCCCTGGAAGACTGATTACAAATTCTTCCCGGGCTCTCATGTTATCGAAGGTGTCCCGCATGACCCCGGCAGTGGCCACACAGATCAGATCAAAAGGGCGGAGAATGGGCATCAAACAGGAGTAGGGTGCTATATTTCTCACACCATCTGCACTTAGCGTTGATATGAAGCTTACTGGTAATGGTATTATGGATTCTCGTTTGAAATTTTTTAATTTCATTTTTATCACCTGCTCTTAAATTGGTGAATTGAACTTATATAAATATTAGTATAACCTAAAAAAGTATTACTTTTCTAATTAGAGAGCCCTTTTTGTTAATACTCTAAAGAATTATTACAAAAAGTCATAAACATAAAATAACAAACCATATTTAGTTTTGCGATTAAATAGGAAAAAAATTCCTCAAATTTAAGGGAATTAATAAATTATTCTTCTTCAATCCCTTCCTGATAGAGTAATACCAGCAATCTTCCTCTAAATGCCGCCAGATAAGAACCAATAAATAGCCCTATTACAGCAGAAACAGCATATATGGTTAATTGATTCATATTTAACAGTTGGGGAATAATATTTAATGCAACAACCAGTAAATTGAGTATGGTGAGTATCACAACCCCTGTAAGGTATTTAATCCAT
>MVQZ01000118.1 GCA_002067565.1 Methanobacterium sp. PtaU1.Bin242
TCTGGACGAAATCCTGCTTAAAGCAATCTCTGATATGGATCTAAAAATCCAGGAAGGTGATGTCCTAGTGATAGCGGAAACTGCAGTGGCTAAAGCTGAGGGAAACATCATAAAACTCGAGTATATGGAGCCCGGCGCAACTGCTATGGAGCTCGCCAGTAAGACAGGTAAAGATCCAGAACTGGTGGAAGCCATCCTCCAGGAATCAGAGGAAGTAATCAAGGTTGGTCCTGACTTCATAATATCAGAGACAAAACACGGTTTTGTATGCGCCAACGCCGGGATTGATGAATCCAATGTGGAAGAAGGTCTGGCCACCCCCATCCCACATAATCCAGATAAAATAGCGTCAGAGATAAGGAGTAAAATTCAAAACATCACTGGTGCAAAAATTGCAGTTATAATTTCCGACACCCAGGGTCGAGCTTTCCGTGAAGGAGCTATTGGTGTTGCTATTGGCATATCCGGCATGGATCCGCTGTGGGATAGAAGTGGTGAGAAGGATTTGTATGGCAGAGAACTTAAAACAACCAGCATTGCAGTGGCAGATGAGTTAGCCTCAGCAGCTTCTGTGGTAATGGGTCAAGCCGATGAAGGAATACCGATAGTCTTAATTAGGGGAGTAAATTATCCTGAACATTTGAAAAATGATTCTGCAAATATCAAACCATTAATAAGACCTAAAAAGTATGATGTTTTCCGATGAAAATAATGAAATAAAATTACATTATATTGAATTATATGAATCACATTCATAAGAACTGATATCCCTAAAAAAAATCAGCTTGCATAAAAAAAATTAAATAACATGATAACCGTCCTTTCCGGTGGAACCGGTACCCCTAAACTTTTACAGGGAATTATACGCCTAATTGATCCTGCTAATATGACTGTAGTGGTAAATACCCTGGAAAACTCTTATTTTTCCGGTGTTTATGTGGCTGCGGATCTGGACACTGTGATGTATACACTTTCAGGGATCATCAACGAGGAAACCTGGTATGGTATTGCTGGTGATACCTTTATAACCCATGAAACTTTAAAGGAGATCGGGTGTGGGGAACTCCTGAAAATCGGAGATCAAGACCGGGCTATTAAAATCCAGAAAACGCTGCTTTTAGAGAAAAACCCACTTTCAAAGGCAGTTGATATTCAAAGAAGAAAACTGGGCATAAAATCTCGGATAATCCCCATGAGCGATCAGGAATCCCAGATTAATATCATCACCGACCAGGGAAGTTTAGAATTCCATCAGTTTCTTATTGAACAAAAGTCAGAGCCTGAGGTACTGGATCTAAACTACAGTTCAGTTGAACCTGCACCAGGACTTGTTGATTCCATTGAAAAATCAGATATGGTGATTATCGGACCTTCAAATCCCATAACCTCAGTAGGCCCCATATTATCATTAGAAGGAGTTCGTGATGCTCTTAAAAAATCCTATGTCGTTGCCATATCCCCCATAATTGGGAATAAACCTGTAAGCGGTCCGGCTGGTAAGTTTATGAATGCCTTGGGACATGAAGTGTCTCCAGCAGGTGTAGCGACTGTGTATCAGGATTTTCTTGATAAATTTTATATAGACCTTGAAGATGATATCCATCAAGAAAAAATAGAAAAACTAATAACAGAGGTTGTTGTAACAAACACCAATATGAACAACATCGAGGATAAAGTGATGTTAGCTAGAAGTATTTTGGGTGAAATTTTATGATTCAAATGACATTAGTTCAGATCGATAATTATGGTCCGTGGACCGTGACCCCCACTCCGCGGGCTGAGGCAGATCTACAGATTTTACAGGCAGAACTCTATGCAGATCTGCAGAGACAGTTTGCAGCAAAGGGAGGGCTGGTATTTTTCACCCGCTTCGATAATATGCTGGCTGTTACCAATGGTGTGGATATGGAGGATCATCTCCGCATTCAAAAATCTATTGGCAATCGTTACCCTATAACAGTGAGTATGGGCGTGGGAGCATCAGAAACTCCTTATGATGCCCAGAGGAAAGCCACCGCCGCTCTACAGAATTATGGTGGAGCTCAGTCAGAGGAAAGGAAGGAAGTTCTGGCCATAGACAGTATGGTGAAACATGATGAGAGCTTTGTCCAAATTGCCCATATTGATATAAACGGCATAACTGACTCTTTAACCGATATTATTCCTGCATATGACACTTCTTTCATTGTTAATCGTGTTCAGCATTTTCTTATGAAAAAGTTAATCGAAAAAGGCTCGCTACTGTTTTTCATTGGTGGTGACAACTTCATGTCCCCCTGTAATGGACTGGAACCACAGGGCCTTTTGAAGATAATAGAAGAAATAGAGGACGAAATAAATATTGCACTAAAAGCAGGTGTTGGAAAGGCTCCAACCGCGGAAAAGGCTGCAAATTTAGCTGATCTCGCCTTGGAAGAGATAAGGGGCGGATTCACCTACGATCTGGTTCATGTAATGAAAGAATAGCTTTTATACAAACTAAATTCGATTTACAGTAACATGATGAATTATTATAAAAGATGAATTATATCACCAATAAATTAATCATAACCTTATTATTATTTGTCCAAATTTTCACATGAATTTTTTTTATAACCATTCCCTGTTATTTGTAAAGCAGTTAAGTTTATTTACAATTCACGGGGTGCTCTGGAGTAAATATGAAATTTAGGAGAGAATTTTATTGAAGTTTTAGCGCCTATGGCTGGTATAACCGATGGATCATTTTGCAGGAAACTTGCATCTTGCGGCTTCGATATGGTAACTATAGGTGGTTATAATGTTGATAAAGCAACCATAGCCGCTGGTCATAGGATTATCCAGAGAGGCCGATCAGAATTTGATGTGTCCCCCGATGAAATCATAAATCACATAGACCAGCAAATCCATATAATTAAAGATGATAACACTTGGGGAGGTATGGTATCTGTTAACATCCGGGCCATTACTCCAGAACCTGTAATCGAGATTTCACAGCTTGATGGTGTGGATGTGGTGGAGATCAATGCTCACTGCCGACAGCCAGAGATAATGGATCTACAATGTGGACAGAGACTGCTTCTGGAGCCTTTGCATTTGTATGAATTGGTTAAGGAAGTGGTAAAAAAAGCAGGAAGTAAAGTTTCTGTAAAGATACGGGCCAATGTTCCGGGAGTGGATGAAATAGCAGTTTCTAAAGCTGTGAAAAATGCTGGTGCGGATTTTCTTCATGTGGATGCTATGAAACCAGGCCATCAGCATGCAGATTACAACATTATAACTTCCATTAAAAAGAGCACTGATATCTTCTTAATTGGAAATAATTCCATTAAAGATTTAAAATCCGCACTAAAGATAATAGATGCTGGTGCAGATGGAATATCAATGGCAAGAGCTCTCATAGGGGGATGTGTTCCCTTTGATCTATCTTTAATATGAATTTCGAGAAATTATTTTATAATTTTTCTTAAATTATTCTTATATAATATACTAAATATATTTTCCATGTTCAAATTCTATGATAAAATTTTATAATTAAGATTAATATAAGATTAATAGACAACTGAATTAACAGATATTGAAGATCATTATAATATGGATTATAACTAAAAATCTTAACCAATCAAACTAATTAGCATCTGGGAATTCGATTCATAAAGAAGGTGGTTGCATGTCTTTTATAGAAATAGAAAATGTCACCAAAAAGTTCAAAGACGTGGATATACTAAAAAATATCAATATAAAGATTGAAGAGGGTAGTGTTTTAGGTATTTTAGGCAGGAGTGGTGCTGGTAAGTCTGTTTTTATTAATATGTTGCGTGGGATGAAGGATT
>MVQZ01000119.1 GCA_002067565.1 Methanobacterium sp. PtaU1.Bin242
GGACTTTTAATTGCGTCTTTAACCGTGTCACGAATTATAAAAATTATTAAACCTATTAAGGTTATTAGTTTGGGATTTTTACTAGCCATTGCAGGTTGCTTTGTCCTAAGCAATACTTTAAATCTGGAAAGCACCTTATGGGACATAATACCTGGGATGAGTTTAATTACATTTGGTTTAGGCTTGATAATCCCCTTAGGTACAGATTTAATAATGAGTTCTGCTGGTGAGAAAAAGGAGTCTGAAGCATCTGGTGTGGCTAATGTTGCAAATACTCTTGGAAGTAGTATGGGAACCGCCATTATAGGTGTTATATTAATATTAGGGGTTTTTTGGGGTTTACAAATATCGGTAGGGGAACAGTTTCCTGGTAAATATTCTGCCCAAGAAATAAATGACAATCTTCCCATAGGGTATGATAAAATAAACCAGGTACCTCCTTCAGTTTACAAAACAACCAGGGACCCTGATAAAATTGTTGCAGGTCGGATAGTTGATGGAACCATACGTAAGTCAACTTCTATCACATTTTATAGTATTGCATTTTTATTCTTTTTAGGTTTAATAGCCTCCTTATTTTTATGGCGCAAGACAGAAAATACTTAAATAATGGATAATACTTCCATAACTATCTTTATTTAAGTTTAAACCTCTTGAAAACTAAGAAATTCATATATTAATGAATAGATTCATATCCATTACACAACAAATATATAACTAGAAAGTATAATTCAAGAGGAGTATAATAAATGGAAACCTATGTTCTTGTTCAGGGAGGTGACATGTCTACAGAGACATGGAATAAACTATCTGGACAAAATGTAACAACTAAAAATGGCCATATGGGCGCCAGTTACTGGGATGGGACTGTGGATGCCCTGGAGGCGGATGGGAACCGAGTTTTTGCACCAACACTGGGAGATGAATTCACCAGCACCCTCACCGATCATGTCATGCAGATCTGCTCATTGATTGAGGAGAAGAACTTGCAGGATATTATTATGGTAGGCCATAGTTATGGTGGATTTGTGATAACCGGAGTTGCAGACAGGATGCCTGAAAGAATACGTATTTTAGTGTATCTTGATTCTGCATTACCGGATCCTGGGCAATCTTTAATTGATATTTTGAATATGGCCTATTCTCCAGAAGATTATGAGGCGGCAGTGCCGGATCCCAATCCACCCTATGTTGAAAAATTACATTACAACCTTCAGACAATCCAAAAACTAAAAAAAGTATACATACGTTGCACCAAGAGTGAGTTTATCAATGCCAGTCGTCTTGCTAAGGAAAAAATTGATAATGCAAAAGAAGGATGGGCCTATTTTGAGCTGCCATCATCTCATGTGCCTATGGCGGATCTGCCAGAAGAATTTTACAAATTACTCCGGGACATCTCCCAATTATGAACCTATCCAGAATTTTTATACCAGATTGTCAGTAATTTAAATTAAATTATAATTTTTTATTCTGCTTTTTTATGGGGAAATCCAACAGCAGGAGTAGTTTTTAGTATTTCAACTGCATCTGCCCTTAAAAATGCGTTTAAAGTTTCAATGAGCTAGCAGAGAGATCCTATTCCCTGGGCCACCCCCTATCCTCCATCCTTGAGATGGGCAGTTATGTATTGGTTTAGGTTACATCCTCCCTTACTCCTGCTTTCATCATTCCATATAATATTATGTTTCCCATGGCCCCCATGGATTTATCCAGTAAGAAACATTTCACTTGGGGCACAGATCGCAGTAATTTTTGAAAATCTGCCAAACCAGGGCATCTATCTGGGCTCTTAATAATATATGGTACCAAAATATGTCTATTCTTCTCCTAGAACTTCTCCTTCTACATCAACTACCTTTGCAGGTATTCCATCAAGTCTTTCCAGGGAATGGCTTTTCCAATGTATTCTGAGAGAATTTTTAGGGTGAGATGGTATATTCCAAGGCCCCTTCTTTAAGTACCAGTTCTTTTTCCACTTTAGAAAGTATCTAATCAATTATACATATAATTCCCTCATTTTTATTTCCTCATATTAAAATCATAAATCAATGATTATTAGTTTAAATTATATTATTATTGATAAATCTTTAAAAACCTTAAAAAGTATAAATAAATATTATAATGTCCTTTTTAGGGCCTTTAAGCTTTTATGATATTTTAATTGGAAATAGAAATTATTTTATAAATGAAAAAATGAGATACTAAAAAAAAATTTAATATATAATTATTTCCTGGCTTTAGCTACTTTTCTAGCTATTACTAGCTCTCCTATAGCTATTAAACCTACAAAAAACTTCTCCAATCCGCCAGTTGCCCATATGGCTTCTCCGAATGTGGAATTTTTTATTCGCTGCTCGTATTCCTCTGCAGTCACCCTTTCGCCGGTGCTTCTCCTGGTAACGATAGCTGATGCTTCCATGAGTTCATTCCAGCTTACACCCTTCAGTTCATGTTCCATGGCTTCAAATATCTTGTAAACTTTGATCTCATAGAGTTTTGAGAGTGTTTTTACTATATCGAAAGTTCTGATAACTCCCACCACCACCCCTTCATCATCAAGTACGGGTATGCTCACCACTTTGTGGTTAGATGCTTCTAAAACAGCCAGTCTGGCGGGGTTATTTTCATGGACATGGACGATGTTGTCCTTGGAATGCATAATTTCTGATACTTTATTTTTACCCTCTCTGAGCCCTCTTGTCACATCCAATGAGGTGATCCATCCTACTAGCCGTTTATTATCATCAACTACTGGTGTGGTGAATTTCTTACGGTTTTCCATCAGTATAGAAACTTTATCAATATTTTGATCGGCAGACACAACAATAAATTCTTTATCCATTATTTCTTTAACTTTCATGGGGTAACCTCTCCAATTTTAATGCTCCTACTGGACATCTGGTAGAACAGACATCACACAATATACATTTATCCTCAAAAAGCACTACCTTATCATCTTCCAGTTTAATAGCTTCCAGGGGACAGTTTTCCTCGCAAACCTGACATTGCACACAGGCCTCCTGATCTATTAAAAGTTCTTTGGTTTTAATGACTGGCCCTAAATCCCGCTCTAAAATTATAGCTCCTTCAGGACAGACATTAACACAGGCTCCACAACCAATACATATATCTTTGTCTATTTCTGCTGCTTCTCCTTTTTTTACAGTTATGGCTCCTGTTGGACAGAATTTAGCACAGTTAGCACTTGATCTACATTTTTCTTTATCAACCCGGATGTTTTTCATCCTTAGTATTCGATGGGGAACCTTTACATCCTTAATATGAAATTTTACATCATCATCAACATCAGATGTGGTTTCGATAACCTTTACAGCATTAATCGGGCAGGTTTGAGCACATATCTCGCATTTAACACATCCATCAAGTATCCTGGCCTGTTTATCAGATTTTGCATCTGAAACAGCATTAACCGGACATTCTTCCGCGCAGAGATTGCATCTAATACACTCTGGAGATATAGTTATAAATTTCTGCTTTATTGCACATTTTTCAATTTCAGGCTGAAAATTCTCATCAATATGTTCAATTTCCATCGATTTGACCTTTACTTCTCCTTCAAGGTCTTTTATTTCCTTTTTAAAGGTTATATCCATAATTCACACATCCATATTATTATTTCTGTACCTTTTTCATAATAATGTTTTATAAATAAATTTTGAAATTAATTTTTGACACCAATGGTAGCATGATACTCCATCAGTTCCCTTCCTTATTTTATACTAATAAACTTTTTTTTTATTCTTGATGGATCAGGAAGACCCTTTATTGCGCCACTTTCCTTCACACAACAGGCTGCCACCAAATTACCAATGAGACAGGAATTGTAGAGATCTTCACCCTTTAACTTCCCATAGATAAACCCAGCATTAAAAGCATCTCCTGCTCCG
>MVQZ01000120.1 GCA_002067565.1 Methanobacterium sp. PtaU1.Bin242
AAGGCTTATTTTAAGAAATCTGAAATTTTTTTTGCTGATGATTCCCTGCCACCATTAACTAAAGAATTCATATCAATAGGTGCTGCTTCTGCCCTTGGTGCTGATCACTGCCTTTTAACCCATCTTGAGGTTGCCCGAGAATTTGGAGCTACCAATGATCAGTTACTCTCAGCTATTTTAATGGGATCCTTCATAGCAGAAACCAATGCTCTGGCTAAATCTTTAAGGGTTTATGAAAAGTTTAAAAAATAAAATATCCTAGGGGCACTATTTTAAATTCTTGATTAATTATTATATTTTTAATTTATACTGATTTTTTATTACTCACTGTTTAGATAGTAAAAAGTTAATAAAAGTTTTTAGATATTATTATATGCCTTAATATGGTAGATTTTTAATGAACTGTTAGGAGAAATAAAAAAAATGAGTACTATTGATAATTTAAAGGAAGCTTTCGCCGGTGAATCACAGGCAAACCGAAAATACCTGGCTTTTGCAAAAAAAGCTGATGAAGAAGGATTCCATCAGGTGGCAAAATTATTCAGAGCCGCAGCTGAAGCAGAAACCGTACATGCCCATAACCATCTTACGGTTATGGAAGGAATCAAAAGCACAGAGGAAAATCTTAAAGAAGCTATAGCTGGAGAAGTGGAAGAATTTAAAGAAATGTATCCTGCTTTTATAAAGGAATCTAAGGAAGATGAAAATAAAGCCGCCACCTGGACCTTTGATGTGGCCAATCAGGTAGAAGAGATCCATGCCGGACTCTACCAAAAAGCCCTGGAAAACCTTGGGGAAAATGTGGAAGTTACCTATTACGTCTGCAATTTCTGCGGAAACACCGTAGAGAAGGAAGCCCCAGAAATTTGTTCAGTTTGCGGAGCTCCTAAAAAAGAATTTAAAAAGATGGATTAAATTCTAGAACATCAAATAAACCTATAATTCCATATTTATAATTTTTTTTTATTTTAATTTGAAAATTTAAAGATCACTTGTAATCTCATAAAAATATAATCTTATGAAACCCATAAAATCAAAAAAGAAATTAATTCCCCTAATAATTGGTGTTATATTATTAATAGCTATTGCCTCCTTCGCTATTTATGTTTCCGATTATTATCAGGCCGATAATAGAGCTTTAGCCGCTCTTAAATCAACAGAATCCTATAATGTGGTGGATAACAGTGATTCTATTACATTCACCCCCACAGAGAATAAGAGCAGTACTGGAGTGATAATTTATCCCGGAGCTAAAGTTGAAGCAGGATCCTACGCGGTTATAGCATCGCAACTAGCTACAAATGGGTATACTACAATTATTGTTAAAATGCCCTTTAATTTGGCTATTTTTGGTGTTAATAAAGCAGATATGATCATATCAAGTCATAATGAAATCACATCATGGGTAATTGCTGGTCATTCTTTAGGTGGTGTTTTCGCATCAGACTATGCCCTTAATCATCAGGATAAAATTAAAGGAATAATATATTTAGCTGCTTATCCTTCATCAAATGCTTCAAATGCCAGTTTTAAATCTTTATCCATCAGGGGCGCTCTGGATAATCTAACCACATCTAAAGATATTTCAGAAAATCTTGATAAATTCCCGGCTAGGACCACCTTCATCACCATAACCGGTGGCAATCACTATAACTTAGGGGATTACGGTGTGCAACAGGGGGATAACAACAGCACCATAACCCGGGAAGAACAGCAGAAAATTACCCTAGCATATATTTTGGAATTTCTTAAAGGTATTTAACCGCTTTGCCGTATAAGAAGATTACACCAACAAGAACAATCTGGCCGGGATGCAGATTACAGGAACAGCATCACTAATTGAAAATGAAAAGGAATATAAAGATATTATTGAAATGAAGGGATTAAATTTAAATTTTATAAAAAAAATGCCAGTAAACATGAATATAATAAAAATAAAGATGCATAAAGTTGAATTCTTATATTCGAAGTTTAAAAAAGAGGGTTATGAACCCAGACAAATCTACATGTTTGATTAAAATTATTCATTTATTTATACAAGATAAACATAAATGTCCCAAAAAACATATTAAAAAACATAAAGTAGGGAGGTTTGATATTCTTGGATAATGAGCTTAGAAGAGAACTTATATCTAAATCACCTATTAGTTTTAGTGGCCTTAAAAAACTCAATGCCGGGGCAGGAATATTTCTTTTCGTCCAGGGAATTGTGATGGTTGCACTGGGATATCTGCTCACCTGGAATCGGGATATCTACACATTCTATCTTAAATTTAAGATAATTTCCCTAGCACCACCCTCCTTTCAGGTGTTGCCCAATCCCGAAGTGATCTTCACTTTAACCAATCTGGGTGTGATCCTGTCTTCATTTCTACTGATCTCGGGTATAGCGCTTTTACTGATAGCCTTTGTTCGAAATGATTCCTACGTTCGAAATCTGAAGAAAGGGATGAATCCCTATCGCTGGTATGAATATGCCATCACCAGCTCCATCATGATCGTGATCATCGCCACCTTTGTAGGGGTGTGGGATCTTTGGTCTCTGGTGATGATCTTCGTATTAAACGCCATTATGATCATGTTTGGCTATATGATGGAGAAGATCAACTTCTACACTAAAAAAACCGACTGGTCTGCCTATCTTCTGGGATGTGTCTCTGGCTTTACCCCCTGGGTGGTGCTGGCCGCCTATTTCGTAGCAGCTCTGGGATCTTCAGAAACCAATCCACCAACCTTCGTCTATTTAACACTGCTCTTATACTTCATTCTGTTCAACACCTTCTCAGTGAACATGATTCTCCAGTATAAGGGGATTGGAAAATGGAAGGACTATCTGTACGGTGAAAGAGTCTATATACTCTTAAGTTTCATTGCCAAAACCATACTGGCCTGGCTGGTTTTCGCCGGAGTTTTCTCGCCGTTTTAAATACAAACCCCATTTTTTTTAGGGGTGTTTAATCTTTTTTTATTCTTTTATATTGGTAGGTTGGGTTTTAATGATTAAAAAAATAGGGAAATAATTCCTTTCAATATTCATCTAACCAAGAAGCTGTAAATTTAACCCTAAGTTATGGCTATGGCTAAATAAACAAATATCCACCACAAAACCACCAAAACCGTCATTCTTATTAGTGGTATTTTACCAAATTCCATTTTAGCTAGCTTGGATCCTATATACCAGCTTAGAACTACCAGTAAAATCAGCAATATGCTGTTTAAAATTCCCACAATATTCAAGGGGTCTTTATACATAACATAAAACCATGATATGAATGTTATCAGTACCCCCAGCCAGATCACGGGTTTCAGGACACCACTGATCGTTACTGTTAAATCTGTTATTTCCCTGGATTTTCTGGACTTTAAGAGCATAACATATAGCACCATTATAGATCCTAAAGCCAGTATTATTCCCAGAAACTCTAAAAAAAGAATAGTCACTGGTTTTGCGAAGAAATGCTCTTTTAAGAGAGGTATGGTTATAATTGCTTTTATTGATTCATCTATAGGAAATGATTCTATCTCTCCGACAGCTATGCTGTATTTACCCTGATTATTAGAGTTAAAGACCTTTATATAATATGTTCCTGCAGCTAGATTAGCTCTTGCTTCTGGTCCTTTCAAATAGTAATCCCCGCCAAACTCTTCAAAGTAGGACTCCCATGTACTATTCTGTCCATTAATTACCATTAGAACCTTTCCAGAGGAATCTAAAAGTTCCGCTGAGATAAAATTCGGAGGAATTCCCGGACTGGCCGGTACTAAAAGGTTCAGATAAAATTTAAAGGGTTTATCCGAGCTTATCTTATAAAAGTTAGGCTGGCCCTGCAGCTCCCCATAAAACGCCTGGGACACTTCTGGATTTAAAATAATAATAGGATTACCCGAAGACGCATTTTCCCCAATAACCAACCGGGGCTGATGGGCCGCTGCTATAGAAAC
>MVQZ01000121.1 GCA_002067565.1 Methanobacterium sp. PtaU1.Bin242
AATGTTTCCACCTCTCAGGTGTGTGGAACATAGGTAACCTGGTCAAGGGTAACTCTACAGTTCTAACCATAAACGCTAGAGTAGATCTAGAATCCACATTGGAAAACGTAGCAGTCATATCTGGTAATGAATACGACCCAATTTTAAGTAACAACACAGATAGCGTCATAGTTTACCCCTCCCAAAATGCTGCAGATCTGGGGGTAATTAAAACCACCAGTAAAACAGAGATGATAACAGGAGATAATGTCACATTTAACATCACCGTAACCAATTATGGACCGGACACTGCAATAAATGCAGTGGTATTCGACACATTACCTAATGGATTTAGTTATATATCATCCAATACCACTATAGGTTTATATAATCCATCTACAGGAATCTGGACCATAGGTAATCTCTACAATGGTGAGGTGGAAACATTATCCATCATAGCACAGGCCGTTAAAACAGGAACCTACGTTAACACTTCTGTGGTGGATTCAGATACCTACGATCCCAACCCTTACAACAACACCTCATCAGTAACTGTGGTGGTCAAATCAAAACCACAGCCACCACAACCAGTAAATGGAAAAACAGTGCCCATGCAACCTACAGGTACACCAGCATTACCTCTAGTAATAGGATTGCTGATGTTAATAGGCGGACTATTAGGAGAAAACAAATGGAAATAGGTAAAAACGCAAAATAAACCTATTTCTTTACCCCTCTTTTTTTTTAATTTTTATACATTAAAATTCTAAATACGTTAATTTAAGATTCAACTGAATGACTATTTTTTTAATGGTTTAATATTATCAACAAACCCCAGGATGAAACTTTTATATATATATTCCAGATAACTATTTTAAAGTCTATTACCATTCTCTTCTTTAAGGTAGAACATAATTCTCTCTTCAAAACAGAACATATCAAGGCAATCCCATGAACAAAATCAGATTATTGATAACCGGTATCATGTTACTGTTATTGGTTTATATATCAGTATCAGTAATCTCTCCCCTTTTCTATACCCATAAAAACGTGACGATTAATCCTTACAGTGAGACTCTGGCCAGCACAGAGTATGGAACTGTAACCAAGATGGGACCCTATGGAAACGCCACTTCCCCGGTTAAGGTGGCCTTTATTGTAGGGGTGCATCCCTGGGAGATATATTCCCATGAAGCGGCAGTGGAATCCATCAAGAAATATGACAAATCATTGAAGTACTGCTACTATATCTACCAGGTGAATGTAACTGGAGGTGTGGACACTGATTATGAAACCGGTAGGATGAATGGTCAAATCCTGGCGAGAGATTATATAGTGCCGGATATAGGGAAAAATAATTTCCAGCTGGTTCTGGACATCCACTCCAACAAAGGTGGTCTGGATTATTATGATGTTAACTGGTTTTTAAATGTACCCACCGATGATAAGGAGACTAAAAGAATCGCCCAGGAATTACAAACTAAAATTCCAGGAATAGTATTTTATGACCCACCAGACCCCAGCAGCCCCTATTATGTAACCATACCCCTGATCAAAGCAGGTAAACCGGCTATCATTTATGAGGCATATGCATTTGATTCACTGGAGACCCGGAGAAATCTGGCAGATAAACTTCTACTGGCTGTAGACAGTCTCAATCTGAAGTATCCCGTCGCACAACTAGCTTAATTAATCAGATCAATATTCGGATTATAATCAATCCATTTTCTATCAAATATATCTTGATTTTTTGATTAAATCATATTATCCGATCATATTATATCAGGATATGATCTATTCTTATTTATTGGATTAGTATATCTGGTATGATCAATCTTATTTATAGGATAAATTTTATCCAGATTTTATTATTAATTCCAATTTATGCACTTAAATTATCAACTTATTAACATTATAGCTGTTTAATGGTTTTAAACTGTTATTTTAATTTCAATCTTTTTAATTGCCTCTCTTTATTCCAGTTTCTCATTTTTAACTTATATCTGAGGAAACAACGATGACTTACTAATTAAAGGAGGAAGATAAGTGGAGATTTACTGATAAAATGAGGTATCATGGCGGAATCTTTGATAAATAGGTTCTATGTAGAGCTCTATTAACAAAATAAGCTATAGAATGGGGTTCTCTCATGGTCGTTATTCTAAAACTTCTTAATCGTGTCTTAAGTGTTAAAAAGAGCTCTGTAACGGTGTCTTTTTTGGATCAAAATAGTAATGTTTATAAGTGATCTGAATTGATCATATATTTGTCCAATAAGAGTTCATATGAACTTCTTTAGGAAAATTGGACTTCGGAGGCGGTAATATTAACATAAAAATGACTCTGGTAGTGTTAACTATATTTGCTTTAACATTACCTTTAAGTATGAATCTTGTATCGGCAGCGACCTCTCCCTCTGCAGTGGATCAAAATTTAACTGTAATGACGGATCAAAGCTCCGGTCAGGATTTAAAGACAAATCTAAGCACAAATCAGCAAAACTCACTGGACCAAACTATTAATCAGGAAAGCATAAAGAATCAAACCACAAAAATAAGAGCAGCAGGAAGTGAAACAACCAGTGTTGGTGGTAATCAGATCACCAGTGCCCAGCTTAATGACGCAGCATCCAGTGTTAAAACCTTTGTGGATGCTAATCATCGGTTACCAAACTATGTGACTGTGGCTGGCCTGCAGATCACCTTACCCCAGTTTCTGGAACTGCTATCTGAAGGTTTACTCTACATAAACAGCGGACAGACCAGTTCAATAACAGTACAAGAAGTCTCAAACCCTACCAATCCTTATGAAAGCGTTAAATCAGGTAATATACAGAAAACAGAGTATGTTCAAATAGCAGAGAAGATAAATACCTTTGTGGATGCTAACGGCCGGTTGCCTAACTATGTAAGCAGCAGTCTGGGTAAAATCAGATATGAATCACTGATCTACCTGTACTCCAAGATCGTGGACTTCTACGGTACCAACGGCAGATTACCCACCTATGTTTCCATAACAGCATGGACAGGCCTGTCATCAGAGGGTACAACTATCACTGATTCCAGTCTGCAGAAGTATTTACAGCCCACAGCTAACTGTCAATCCACCAGTTCTACCATTAAGACACTGTCAACATCCATTACTGCAGGGTTAACATCCACCTATGGTAAAGCCCAGGCTATATTTAACTGGGTAAGGGATAACCTATCCTACTCTTATTACAACAACACTAAAAAAGGAGCTCTGGGTGCTTTAAGTGCTAGAAGTGCTAACTGCTGTGATCATTCACATCTAGTTATTGCTTTGGCCAGGGCAGCAGGAATACCTGGTAGATATATCCATGTTTATGGACATGTGTACTCACAGCTCTATGTGGATGGTAAATGGTACAATGCTGATGCCATTAACAACAGCAACTACTTTGGACAGGCTAAAAGTACTTCTAATATATTAGGTACCTATGCGGAGTTACCATTTTAATCCTCCTTTTTTTTATTTTTTTCCCCATAACAATAAGACATACACTTCAAGTGTAACATAATTCATATTATGTGTACTAATTTAGAAATTTTATTACTATCCCCTATAAATCTTAAAATAAGCTAGTAAGCTTTAACTTCTATATTTATTAATAAAATTTAACACCAATCTATATGAGCCCTTTTTAGCTTCATCTATACCCTGATTTAATAATTATATCCTTTAAAATTCTTAATTGTCCTGGTTTTATCAAATGGGATATTTGTTTTTAAAATTAGAAGTGTACTTGAGTAGAGGGGAATGACTAGCAGAGATTTATATGGCTTTATGGTTATTATCAGCTAATTTTTAGATAAATAACTTCTATTTAATCCCTGTTTTAGAAGATAAGCAACGGATTACAAACATCCCTATGTGATTATTAAAAAACCCTCAAATTCAGCTTTAACTTCAAAAAAAGGTTCTATTAGGGTGTTTTTTTAAGATTAAAATAGTAAAATTTATAAGTGATCCTCAATTGATCATATAACTGTCCAAAAAAGGGGTTCATTAGAATTCTTTAACAAATTTGGACTCGGAGGCGGTAAAAATTTATAGAAAATCCATGCTTGCAGTGTTAATATTGTTAAGTATAACACTAACCTTAAGTATGAATTTTGCATCTGCAACCACACCGGTATCTACAGATTCTAATCAAACTGGAAGCAGCGACCAAAGCCTTAATCAGGGTTTAAATGGAAATATAATCTCACAAAAGGACCAAAAACTTGCAAATGACGGAAACCAGCAGATAACATCACAGAATAACCAGTTAAGCAACTCAAAACAATCAGAATATCTGGCAGCAGGCTCTACTTCTACTGCAGCAACCAGCAGCCAGTCAGTGACCTTCACCATAGATCAGGTGAATCAGGCAGCGTCCAGTGTAAAAAGCTTTATTGATACCAATAATCGATTACCCAATTATGTGACTATATCTGGCCAGCAGATAATCATGCCCCAATTTCTGCAGCTTTTAGGTAATGCTATTTTAAATATTAACAGTGGTAAAACCAGTTCCATAACACTTAAAGATCCGGATAGTCCAATAAATCCAACAGAAAGTGTTAAATCAGGTAGTATTCAGAAAACAGAATATGTGAAGCTTGTAGAAAATTTAAATAGTTTTATAAACACCAACGGACGATTACCGAACTACGTAACCAGTTCTCTGGGTAAAATCAGATACGAATCACTGATCTATATGTGTTCTAAAATTTTAGTTTTCTATGACACCAACAATCGCTTACCAAGCAGTGTTTCTATAACTCCCTGGACCGGCATTACAATAACCGATCCTGCTTTATTACCATATCTACAGCCCACAGATAACTGTCAGTCCACCAGCTCAACAATTACTTCACTGGCGGCTTCCATAACTTCAACTTTAACCTCCACCTATGCCAAAGCAGCAGCCATATTTAACTGGGTAAGAGATAATGTTTCATATTCCTTTTACTACAACACAAAAAAAGGAGCGTTAGGCGCTTTAAGTTCCCGAACTGCTAATTGCTGTGATACATCACACCTGGTGGTGGCTCTGGCACGTGCAGCGGGAATACCAGCAAGATACCAGCATGGGTCCTGCACCTTTTCAGACGGTGTATTTGGTCATGTGTGGGCTCAGCTATATGTGAATGGAAAATGGTATTATGCAGATGCAATAAGTGACAGTAACACATTTGGAACCATTAACAACTGGAGCCTTAAAACTTTATACGGCACCTACGTGGAATTACCATTTTAAACATACTTCCCACTATATTTTTCTTTTTTAAAAGTTTTAATAGTTTAGTTAATTAAACCCCCTTAAAAAATCTATTTTAAAATAATAAAATTAAACATTAAGTATTCTGTTACTTAGGGAGTATAACCATAAAATCCAGAACCTGTAATGTATTTAAAATGACCTATTATTGGTTTATTATAATTTATGATCCTTCAAACGTATCCCTATCTGTAGAACTATTTAGGAAGTCTGGTTAAATTAAGAAAGTGAATATAAAGAGAGGGGTCATAATAGATTTTCTAGATTATAAATTCCAGTTTATTTCTATTTAACTTCCTGATCTAATTTTTCCCCTAAAACATCCTTTACACTTTTTCACAGATAATCTTAAATAAAAGTGAATAAAGAAACACTTCCATTGATAGAATAATTATAAATGATATTTCATGCAGAAAAGAAGTTTAAATAGATATTTAAATTATTTGGGGAATTAAAATGCGTTCTGTGTTATTTAAGAAAAAAATCACTTTTTTCTGGATTTTATTTGGTTTATTTTTCGTTTTCAACATTATGCCTTCAACTTGTGAGGCTCATGTTCTTATAATTGCAGATGGAGATAACAGCACACCAGCCTTACTTACTGAAGGACAGGCAACAGCTACCGCATTAAAATCTCAAGGCTATAATGTTCTGGAACTTTATAGGGAGAATGCTACCACTAAAAATATAATGAAGGGCATGTATAATGCTGATGCCCTGATCTACCTGGGACATGGTGGTTATATGACCGGGAATTATAACAACAACGGCGGATCTGCCAG
Organism: Methanobacterium sp. PtaU1.Bin242; assembly: GCA_002067565.1. Lineage (GTDB taxonomy): Archaea > Methanobacteriota > Methanobacteria > Methanobacteriales > Methanobacteriaceae > Methanobacterium_A. The sequence goes on from MVQZ01000121.1 coordinate 6,049, forward strand.
CCCACCATTTGCCCTGGTAGGGTCTGATGGATTTGTATGGGGTATTGAAGATAAACTACGGGAAGGATGGGATGGTAAACCTGTAACAGCACCTTTCAAACCAAATATTCCCGTTATACTCGCCCATGCATGTTTTTCAACAGGATGGGTTGGTGATAAGGAGGTTTCAAATCCTGTTGAAACTATTTATAATTTTTCATTAATGTTCACCGGTGCCGGGGCTAATTATTACGCCACAGGTTATACTGGAAGTTATCAGGGAAAACAGATAGTGGATATAATTGATGAATTTTTAAATGGAGCCACCAGTTTCGCTGATGCTAACCAGAAAAACACTGGAAAAACCATAACCAAATCTTCAATATTTAACGGCCAAACCATTTGGCGTAACGATCATGGTTACGCCGCATTTGTAGGGGACTGGAATAGCACCTTTCCCAAAGCAACCCAAACAACCCTTTATGATGAAGCAGCAGCCGAATCATGGTATCACACAATAATTAACGGAAACCAGGATGTTTCTCCACCTACAGTCACATCCACCAATCCCGCTAACTTGGCTACAAGTGTGCCAGTTACTTTAACCACCGTAACCATTAATTTCAATGAGAATATCATGGCCGGTGCAAACTTTGCTGGAGTTTATATTAAAAATTTAAGTACCGATGAACTTACTGCCATTGCATCTAAAACCATTAATGGTAATATCTTAACCATTACTCCGGCCAATAAATATTTAAACAATAACAGTTATCTGGTGTATCTACCAGCAGGAGCTGTTAAAGATACTACTGGAAATAATATGGCCGCAGTATACAGTTATCAATTTAAAACCATAGCTTCAACGGCAGATACCACCCCACCCGCTGTTACTTCCACCAATCCAGTAAGCGGGGCTACTGGAGTTTCAACTACCTCCAGAAGTGTAACCATCACCTTCAGCGAAAACATCCAGGCCGGAGCCAACTTTGACGGAATCTATATCAAAAACCTAAGCACGGGCAAAACCGTAGCCATAACTTCCAAAACCATCACCGATAATATCTTAACCATCACCCAAACCAACAACCGCTTAAAAAACAGTAATTACCAGGTATATATCCCTAAAGGGGCTGTAAAAGACATATCTGAAAACAATCTGGCCTCAGCATACAGTTATCAATTTAAAACAGGCACATCAATAAAAGATACCACACCGCCTATAATATCATCCACTAACCCCCTAAGTGGCGCTACTGGCGTTTCTATCACATCTAAAACCATAAGCATAACATTCAATGAGAATATCATGGCGGGTGCAAATTTTTCCGGAATCTACATTAAAAATTTAAACACTGGAAAAATAGTCTCAATAACCTCTAAAACCATCAGTGGGAGTGTTCTTAACATTAAACAGACTTACAACCGTGTTAGTAAAAACATATATAAGGTTTATATACCAGCCGGCGGAGTGAAAGATGCAGCGGGTAACAGTTTAACTGCCAGTTACAGCTTCCAATTCAAAACCATTTAATATGGAACATTTTATTTTCTTTATCTAGGAAATGTGGTTATTTATAGAGGAAGTTGGGTTTACAGAAGGATAGAGTAAATATCAATCTGGTAATTATTATTAAATATAGAAAATTTATCTATCTTGAATATAATAATATTAGTGAATAATATAATTATCCAGCAAAACGTTATGGAATTATAAGAGATAATGACATAGGACTGATCTTATATAGCTTTGTTTTCAAGGGGGAAGTTACAGTGACCGGTGAAAGGATTTTAGTTGTGGAAGATGAGCTTATTGTGGCCATGAATATCGAAAGTAAATTACAGGAATTGGGATATGAGGTAATAGATGTTGTTGATAATGGAAAAGATGCCATTGATAGGGCTTTAGAGACCAAACCAGATCTAATTTTAATGGACATAGTTTTAAAAGGAGAGATGGATGGTATTGAAGTTGTGCGCCGTATAAATAGCACCATGGATGTTCCTGTTATATATCTGACCGCTTATTCTGATGATGAAGTTATTCAACGTGCAAAAAGGACTGAACCATATGGATATATACTTAAACCCTTTAAAAAGGGCGAGATTAAGGCCACAATCGAAATTGCACTGCAAAGACATAAATCTGAAATGGATATGAGGGATATCTTAAAACAAAAGATTTTCTCAGACTTTTATGAATTTCTCCTGGGGGCCATGCCCTCATCAGCCGATGAATCCAGTCATGAAGCTAAAAAGATGCTTCTAAACGTTTTTGCCGAAAGGATTGATGAAGATCTAAAACCTTTCTTTAAAGATAGAATAGAAAACTTAACACCGGAAGAAAAAAATGATCCAGTAACCCTATTTGAATACTATACATCCTGGTTAGTAGATATGTTTTCCAGATTCGGAGTACAAAGCAAAATCGTGCTATTTGAAGGAAAAAATTATATAGAGTTTTTAAACTGCCCCTGGATAGAAGAAGCTGTAAACAAACCATTCTTCTGCCTTAACTGTCATTCCATGATCAAACGCAGTTTAAAATGGACAAAACTGGACATAGATGCACATAAAATGACGACCATAGCAGAAGGCGGTCAATCATGTGTTTTTGAATTTGAATAAGCTCTAAACCTTAAAAATCATCCTTATTTTTATTTTTAAAAAAATTTAGTGAATTAGGAGGTGAGAAATTGCCAGTGATAACAGTTGACAGTCCAAAGCTTACCAAAGAACAGAAAGCAGAGTTGGTTAAATCGTTTTCTGAAGCCGCAAGCAAAATAATGGGACTGCCAGTAGATGCTATGGTCATCATCATCAGAGAAACAGACCCTGAAAATGTGGGTGTGGGAGACTGTCTCCTCTGTGATCTAAGACGAGTGAAAGAATAAAAAAAAATTAAAAAGTCCCTTAAAATTTTTACCACTCTTTTTTTTATATTATATTTAGCGGTATATCTGCTTTTTAAGCCCAATGATTTTCAATTTTTCCAAGTGATTAAAGATAATTGAACCAAAGATCATAATACCAATGATAATTAACTTGAGACAGGCTTATAAAAAAATTTATGGGGCAGTGTTTTGGATGGTTAAAAATGAAAATAAGAAATCTGTAAAGCATTATAATCACATTAAAGATGAAAAAAGCCCTTACCTCATACAACATGCGCAGAATCCTGTGGACTGGTATCCTTGGGGTGATGAGGCATTTAAGAAAGCAAAAAGTGAAAATAAACCACTGTTTCTATCTATTGGCTATTCAACCTGTCACTGGTGTCATGTGATGGCCCGGGAGTCCTTCCAGGATCAGGAGATGGCCCGGCTGATCAACCAGGTATTTGTACCGGTGAAGGTTGATCGGGAGGAACGTCCGGATATCGACACCACCTACATGACTGTCTGTCAGATAATGACCGGCACAGGGGGCTGGCCTTTGACCATATTCCTCACTCCAGATTTAAAACCATTCTTCGCCGGAACCTATTTCCCTAAGGAAAATAGTGAAATGAGCATAGGACTGCGGACACTGGTGGGAAATGTTCAGGATCTCTGGCAGATGAGGAAAGACGAGGTTCTTAAATCTGCCCATGATATTTTCACTGCCCTAAATAAGTTAGAGACCAAAGAATCCGGTGATCTCCTCACAGAGTCCACACTTAAGGTAGCATTTAATTTATTAGAAAAAAACTTCTCTAAAAACGGGGGGTTTGGAGAAAGTCAGAAATTTCCCCAGCCTAATTATCTGCTGTTCCTTTTAAGATACTGGAAAAGGACTGGAAATGAAAATTCTCTGGCTATGGTTGAAAAAACCCTAGAATCCATGCGCCTGGGAGGAATTTGGGATCATCTGGGATTTGGTTTCCACCGCTACAGTGTGGATCCCCAATGGCTGGTACCCCATTTTGAGAAGATGCTCTATGATCAGGCCCTGCTTACCCTGGTTTACTGTGAAGCCTATCAGGCCACAGGGAAGCAGGATTACAGGGAAACAGCAGAACAGATATTAAAGTATGTCCTGCGGGACATGACCTCCACCGAGGGAGGTTTTTTTAGTGCAGAAGACGCGGAAAGTGAAGGGGTGGAAGGGAAATTCTACCAATGGAAGAAGGAAGAAATAGATAGAGTATTAACCCCTGAAGAATCCCAGATCTTCAATCAAATTTACCAGGTAAAAGAGAAGGGTAACTACACTGATGAGGCAACCGGACTTTTAACTGGCAGGAATATTCTCCATCTTAAAACTTCCCTGAAGGCTACTGCACATGATATGGATCTGAAAGTTGAGGAGCTCTCCGCCAGGCTTTTGGTTATCCAGAAGAAACTTCTAAAGGCACGAGAAGAACGGGTTCATCCATCTCTGGATGATAAAATTCTAACAGACTGGAATGGTTTGATGGTGGCTGCTCTGGCCCGGGCAGCTAGAGCCTTCAATGAGGAAAAGTATATAATAGCCGCCAGTAAGACGGTTGAATTTATTAAAACCAACCTGTATCAGGAGGGTATATTATGGCACCGTTACCGGGAAGGTGAGGTGAAGGTGGAGGGATATCTGGATGACTATGCATTTCTAATCTGGGGAATAATAGAACTATATCAGACTACTCTTGATTCATCACTCCTGAAATGGGCATATCAACTTATTCTGGAGCTATTAGATAAATTTAATGATAAAAAGAAGGGAGGATTCTACTTCACCCCAAAAAATGCACAAGAAATCTTATTACGCAGAAAAGAGGCATATGATGCTTCCACTCCCTCAGGAAATGCTGTGACCTATGCTAATCTACTGCATCTA
>MVQZ01000122.1 GCA_002067565.1 Methanobacterium sp. PtaU1.Bin242
ATGTTTTAAGCAACTTAAAGGATGGTGGGGTAGAAGGCATCTTTACCGGTGCTCTGGCTTCAGTTTATCAGAAATCAAGGATAGATAAAATTTGCAGCGAACTTTCCCTCCAATCCTGTTCTCCTCTATGGCACAGGGATCCCCAGGAATATATGGATGAGATTATAACATCTGGATTTAAGGTTATATTGGTCAGTGTATCTGCAGAAGGCCTGGATGAATCCTGGCTGGGGAGAAGGATAGATAAAGAACTTTTAGATGAGCTGCTTTTACTGCATGAAAAGTATGGTATGCATCTGGCCTTTGAAGGTGGTGAAGCAGAAACTCTGGTTCTGGACTGCCCTCTCTTTAAGAAGAGAATTAAAATTTTAAATACAGAAAAAATCTGGGAAAGGGATAGTGGATATTTAAATATTAAAAAGGCTATTTTAGAGGATAAATAATATCTTAAATTGAGTATGGCTCTTTTAAAAATTTATAAAAATCAAATATAACACCTGGCTTTTATTAAATATAAAAAACATTTATTATACTAATTATATTTCTAAATTACTTTTTTTAATTATATGTTATAGTTTTATTTCAAATCAAGTATTATAGATTTAATTTTGTATCTGGGGTGCTATCCAGTCAATAAACCCATCTACATCATCAGTTTCAATTTTAACTTTTATCTCGCCCAGTGGTGATAGATCTTCCTCTGTTAAGTTTATCACCCCTGTAAATGCTGCCTGTTTGCTTAATTTGAAAAAAATAACCTTATCATAGGTGCCTTTAGTCAGTATTTTGCGTGCCGTATTCCTGATTCTTCTCTTCTTTAGGGATTCTTTGAGTTTTAAGAGAGATTCTTTTCCTCCCATAACCAACACATAATCATCCCCTATCTCCATCTCTTCATAATCAAATATATTAGATACCGCATTTATAACCTTTTTAAAATCTTCTGTAGGATTTATAGATGTTTTAGCTTTCATTTCGCATTTCATTTTGTAATATACTCCTTATTATCCCTTTTAATTTTCCGATAGGACCTTCGTTTACCACCATATAATTTGATGTGGCAATAACATCCCCTATTCCAAATTTAAGCTCTCTTTTATCTCTTTTTCCAAAATCAGACTCTAGAACAGAGTCATCAAATCGCATTCTTTTTTTTAATCTCTTAAACCGAGTTTGAGGTGTGGAATGTACTGCTATCACCTTAAAATCTTTGAAGTTCTTCCGGAAAATCTCCACCTCATAGGGACTTCTGATACCCTCAATCATATATAGACCACTGTTATTTACTGAATTTTCAGAGTATGAACTTTTTTTTGACAGTTTCATCTGTTTTATCTTTTCTACAGATTTTTCTGCAACTACAAATTCTCCATATTCCTTACGAAGCTTTACAGCTGTTTTTCCCACATCTGCATTTCTTCTCTGGGCTTCTTCTCTAATAACATCCCCCATTCTAACTACCTGAAAACCTAAACTCCTGGCAACTCCGGCCACTACTCCCTTTCCTGATCCGGGCATTCCTGTAACTCCAATAACCTTCATGTTTATCTTTCCTTCTGGATACTCTCTTACTTTTTTCCAGTGTATGCTTGAGCCACCAGCTTCAAGGAGTCCTTTATATTCTGCTGGTTATCAAAATTTTTTACAATGTTTTGCAGATCAGTATCTTCCAATTTTTTTAGTCTATCCACTTCATCTATAAGTTTTGGTATAACTCTAACCAGATTATCCACAATGGTGATACTGGCTGTCTTTGAAGTTCGCGATAACGGATTAAGATCTACAGTTATGACCAATTTTTCCTGAGACACGAGAGCTTCTGCGCGATCACCATCCTCCAGAGGAACCAATACCACATCTGCTTTATAAACTCCTTCTCTGCTGGATTGTGATCGGGGTCCTTCCAAACCCTTTATAAAGACAGGATTCTCTGCTTCTGTGCCAAGAACCTCCTCTGCACCGGCATCTTTTAGTACTTTCTCTATGATCTTCACTCTCTCCGGTGTTCGGTAGAAAAGGTTTATCTCCAGTTTAGCATCAAGTTTACCGGTCAGTAATACAATCTCTCTTGAAACTAATGCTGCTGTGTTTCCATTAACTGATATTACAGGATGATCCGCAAGTATCAGTGCAGCAGCTGCGGTTTCGATGGCTTTTATTGCTGTTGTTGTTGTTTTTTCTCCGATAAGATAATCAAAGGCCTCGCCCCTTCCATGGGCAATTAATCCTGATTCTGCTAGAATTCCGGCTTTATATGCTTCCACCATTCTGGCTCTAAGCTGCAGCGATTCATAGCGGGGATGATCAGGATGTATATTACTTACTTTTTTAGAATTCATTATATTATACTTCCATAGATAAATAATTTAATCTGAAAATTTGAAATTTAAAAAAAAGGATTATAGACCTTATTAAACTTTATTTATCACTTCAATTATACCCAGAGGCTTGTTTCCACCTGTGCTTAAAACTTTTTCCTCAATTTTTAGTTTAACAATATCTCCATCAGTTGCCTGTACATTGTTTTCCACCAGATACAGGTCCGGCTTTACATTGGAACGGATATCATATTCCACCTTTACATGGGCGGTGTTTTTACCAGCTTCAACCACTGTTCCATAAGTGAAGTTACGATAGTATCTCATTCTGAATATAAGGAACACTATAACTACAGCTATTATGGCATAGATAAGTATAGAAAGAGAGGGTAGTGCCTGGAATGAAAATGCCATTACCAGACTGGAGTTACCGCTTACCAGAGATATTATTACACCCACTGCCAGGTACATTAAAAAAAAGTCCCGGTAAGCATTAAAGTCCTGGGGGTACATTAACTTAATCCGGGTAAAGAGCACGTAGAGAACAAAGGCCACTGTAAGACCGCCGAGTAAAATAAACAGAAGAAATGATAAGAAATTAAAAACATGAAGAATAGAAAACACTATGAAAGCAGCGGATGCTAATTGAAGATGTAAAACAGTTCTTTCCTTATCTTCTGATGTAAATTCTCCGGAA
>MVQZ01000123.1 GCA_002067565.1 Methanobacterium sp. PtaU1.Bin242
TGATGGGCCATACGGGGAAAGGGCATTTGAAAATATTAAAAAAAATTTTGAAACAGAATTTATTGAATTAGAAAAGCCAGAATCCATGTTCATGGATGAAATAGACATTCCTGAAGAGGAACTGGCAAAGATAAAGGATGCCAATGTCCTGATAACTTATACGCAACACCCGGACCTCACCTTGGATCTGGTGGATCTGGTTAATAAAGATGTAGATTACATAATTGTAGCGGCATGGATGGGTGAAGGCTTTAAAAATCAATTAGAAGTCTATGAAAATGTAACATGCCCCTATATAATGTGTGAATTGGAAGAAAATGGTAATGAGATATTTGATAAGTTCACTTCTAAAATTGGAAAGCCAAAAATAGATATACAACTTGAAAATGGTCATATTGTTGCTATCAATGTGGTCCGTTCTTCTCCTTGCGGTTCAACAACATTTGTAGCCGATTACCTCTTAGACAAATACTCACGGGTTCAGGATTTAGAGAATTTACCTATCGAGGCCGGACTTAAATTACAGCATTACCCTTGCAGAGCTGCCAAAATGAGATTATTCACCGATGAAGAATGTAAAAAGGAAATGGCATCAAGTTTTCATAAAGATGCCTTTGAAAAGGCCTTAAAATGAGATGAAAATCATGTCACAAGACATAGAGCAAGTAACTGATGAAATAGGTGACACTCCCCAACTGGGATTTTTGGATAAATTTTTAACTCTTTGGATTTTTCTGGCCATGGTCCTTGGAATTTCTCTGGGGGTCTTCTGGCCTGCTTTTAAGGGCATAATGAACCAATTTCAGGTTGGAACCACCAGCATACCCATTGCCATTGGTCTCATACTCATGATGTACCCTCCACTGGCCAGGGTTCGTTACGAAGAGTTACCCCATGTATTCCGTGACTGGAAAGTTTTGGGATTAGCTATGTTCCAGAACTGGATAGTAGCCCCTTTATTGATGTTTGCACTAGCCATAATATTTTTATCTGCCTATCCAGAGTATATGGTGGGATTGATTTTAATTGGAATAGCCCCCTGCATAGCCATGGTCTTAGTCTGGAACCAACTAGCAAAAGGGAACAATGAATATGCTGCCAGTTTAGTGGCTTTAAACAGCATATTTCAAGTCCTTTTCTACAGTGTATACGCCTGGTTTTTAATCACCATCGTACCACCATTATTAGGAATTCAGGGAGCTGCGGTTGAGGTTAATATCCTGCAGATAGCCCAAAGCGTTTTCATTTACCTAGGTATACCATTCATTGCCGGCTTTTTAACCCGGTTCTTCCTGGTTAGAATCAAGGGAAAAGAATGGTACCATGAAAAATTCATACCAAAAATAAGCCCCATAACTTTGATAGCTCTTCTATTTACCATTGTGGTGATGTTCAGCTTAAAAGGAGATTACATTGTTCAGATACCTTTAGATGTGGTTATCATAGCTATACCGCTAGTAGTATATTTTGTGGTAATGTTTTTCATCACATTTTTCCTAGGATATAAATTAGGTGCTGACTACACCAGAACTACGGCTATATCATTTACAGCAGCCAGTAACAACTTTGAACTTGCCATAGCAGTTGCAATAGCAGTTTTTGGAATTGGATCCGGAGTGGCATTCGCCACAGTAATAGGGCCACTGATAGAGGTTCCCGTCTTAATAAGTCTGGTAAATGTCGCACTAATATTCCAAAGGAAATATTTCGCCAAACAAAACGTTGCAAAGACGGAAAGGGAGCTATAATTTATGGAAAATAGAAGAATTATCGAATCAACCTGGATCTAGTTGTGTTTTACTTTATTGAGTACATATAAACAAATTCAAGAGGATTATAAAATGGCTGATAAGAATAAAAAGGTATTTGAAGGTAAAAGTGTTGTGGATTCAGCTTTACATGGTTTTTGCATAAAAACAAAAAAACCAGGATTTATAGATGCCATATGTGAAGTTTGTGAGAAAGTCTACGAAACTGACCAAGATACTTATATTTGCCCAGAATGCCGGGAAAAATTGAAAAATAAATGATTTCAAAGATAAATCTCTGTTAATAGTTAAATAATTGCCCTTAATCTTAAAAGATGAGTGTCCCGTGTGTGCATCAAGAATTTAATGAAATCTTCTACTTTTTAAGTGAAGGTTCTATATATTGTACAGAAAAACTACTGGAGAAAACCCCTAAACCTTACTGAAGATTATTTTATCTAAAATTAGAGCTATAAACGCCACTCACTACCAAATCTGGGGATTAACTATGGAAAAACTAAACACTTATGAAATTGAAGATGAATGCTATGCCTCTTTTGCTAAAAAAGCTCCTTTATCAATAGAAAAAGGTGAAGGAGTCTATGCCTATGATGAAGATGGTAAGAAGTATCTAGATCTTACGTCGGGATGGGGAGTTACCAGTCTAGGGCATGCCCATCCTGTAATCACCGAAGCCCTTTGCCAGCAAAGTAAAAAAATAATACAGAATCCCAACTCCGGAGCAACCTATTCCCCAGCAAGGTCGAAACTTCTGTTACTGATGCAGGAGATATTACCGGACAACTTAACCCGTATATTTTTTTCAAATAGTGGTGCAGAGGCTAATGATGCCGCAATTAAACTAGCAAGAAAAGCAACCGGCAAATTGAATATTATATCTGCAGATAAAAGTTTCCATGGACGGACTATTAGCACAGTGTCTGCAACCGGTCAAAACGCCCATAGAAATAGATTTAATCCCATAATCCCCCATCATATATTCGTTCCGTATAATGATATCGCGGCAATTGAAAGAGTGATAGACAACGATGTTGCGGCGGTAATAGTTGAGCCCATACAGGGTGAAGGTGGTATCAATGTACCTGATTCAGATTACCTGGGTAAATTGTC
>MVQZ01000124.1 GCA_002067565.1 Methanobacterium sp. PtaU1.Bin242
CAGTTATAGCTGAACTAGAAAATCAGGCAAACAAGGGAAGAGAAACTGGTTTTAATGGTTTAGAAGAGCTTAAAAATCTCCAAAAACTATATACAGAAGGTAAGATCAGCCTGATGTATGTGGGCAGGAGACCCACCCTTGAAGAGATATCCCTGGCCAGAGGAGGGGAGATAGATGCCATGATCCGTAACACCGCTGGAGACCATGATGCGGTGCTGGTAACCAGTGATAAAGTCCAGAAGGAAGTGGCAGAAGCTCAGGGACTGGAAGCAATGTTTCTCAAACAGGAGATGGTGGGATATAAGGATCTGGAGATAGGAAAATATTTTGACAAAAACACCATGTCCATCCACCTAAAAGAAAATGTGGTGCCCCTGGCAAAAAAGGGTAGTCCTGGAAACATAAAACTGGTTAAAATAGGTTCTAAACCTTTAAAAAGAATTGAAATTGACAAAATGTCTCGTGAAATTGTTGAGAGGGCTAAAAGTGATTTTAAAAGTTTTATAGAGATTGAAATGGAGGGAGCTACGGTTATCCAGTTTAGAGAATACCGGATATCCATTGCGAAACCACCATTTTCTGATGGTGTGGAAATAACCGTGGTCAGACCTGTAGCCAGAGTCTCCCTTGAAGATTATAAACTACCTGATAAACTTATAGAACGTTTAAGAGATACTGCTAAAGGAATATTGATCGCAGGCCCTCCCGGGGCTGGTAAAACCACCTTTGCCCAAGCAGCAGCTGATTTCTACAGTAGAAAGCTGCATGCCATTGTAAAAACTATGGAATCACCCAGAGACCTGCAGGTAGGCGATGATATAACCCAATATGCACCTTTAGAGAAAGACATGGCCAAAACAGCCGACATATTACTTCTGGTACGTCCTGATTACACCATCTACGACGAACTACGGAAAACCAAGGATTTCAGAATATTTGCCGATATGCGGCTGGCTGGTGTGGGAATGATTGGAGTGGTACATGCCACCAGACCCATAGATGCCATTCAAAGAATTATTGGAAGGGTGGAGTTGGGAATGATCCCATCCATAATCGACACCACCATATACATTAACGATGGCCAGGTGGCAGCTATCTACGATGTTTCCCTGACAGTTAAGGTTCCCACTGGTATGCTGGAAGCAGATCTGTCACGACCAGTCATAGAGATCCGTGATTTTGAAAGCGGCGACCTGGTGAATGAGATATACACCTATGGAGAGCAGACCATTGTCATGGAGGTGGGTAAGACCAAATTCGAAAAAACCCCCATCCAGAAAATCGCGGAACGAGAAATTATTCAGGAGATAAAAAGAAGAATACCACAGGCAGCCGTGGAAGTGGATATGAAATCTGATAAAAGAGCCACCGTCTGGATAGATGAAAAAAATATACCCAAACTCATTGGTAAAAGAGGAAAAACCATTGATGAGGTGGAAAGGAAACTGGGTATCAGTATTGGTGTGGAATCCCTTAAATCGCGAGTTGTTGATGAGAGCGCCGGTGTAGAAGTGGAACTTACCGGTAATTACGTGGTGCTTCACTTTGATAAAGACACGGTAGGTACTCCCTTCGACATTCTGGTGGATGATGACTATCTTTTCACAGCCACCGTAGGAAAAAAAGGAAATATAAAGATTAAAAAGGATATTGAATTGGCCAATATAATTTTAAATGCTTTAAAACATAACATCCCTATAATGGCCCGGTTGAGAGAGGAATAATCGAAGTTATAATCTTAGAATAATTCAAAACTAATATTATAGAAGAAGCAGCCTAACATTTATTTTAGAAGAATTAAATTAATTATTATAGAAAAATTCAACCCAATTATAGTCATAAAAGGATATAGAAATATCATCACTAAAATTTTTTATTTTTAAAAAGGAATGTGTTTAATATGAAAATCAGTGTATCTACCCTTCCATTCTATCCCCAACCCCTGGAAGATGTGTTAAACCGTCTTGTGGAGTTAGATGTACAGTATTGTGAGATAATAAATGAATATCCTCACCAATTTCTTGAAAATGATCTATTTGATTCATATGATTTAAAAACCAGCATCCATACTCCTTTATCTGATATAAATTTGGCTTCCCACAATCAGGCCATGCGAAATTCATCCATATCTGAAATAAAAAAATCTATGGAAACCGCCTCACAACTTGGTTCAGAAATTGTGGTGGTCCATCCTGGCCATATGCCTATTTTAGGCCGTAGATTTACCGATAAAATACTGCAATACAATCGAGATTCCCTAAAAGAATGTTCCCAGCACGCCCGGGAATTAGGAGTTACCATGTGTGTGGAGAATATGCCAGACATAGAAGGGCTGCTGTATAAAGATTTAGGCGAACTTAAAAGCCTGATTTTAGACATAGATGCATATATTACCCTGGATGTGGGACATGCCCATAATAACAGATACTCTGTTAAGGATATGCTTAAATGTTCCAGAATCAGGCACATCCACTTGTCAGATAACGATGGATCCTATGACAGCCACAACGCTCTGGGAAATAAAGGAGTAAATGGAAAGGGCATAGACTTTATATCTCTATTTAACGGGCTTAAAAACATTAAATACAATGGCATTCTGGTGGTGGAAGTAGAAGAAATCCATTCAGTAGAAGAAAGTCTGCTTTACCTTAAAAAAATTTTGAACTAGACCTAAAAAAGTGCATTTCATGAAGTTTTCCTAAAACAAACATTTTTTAACACCTTACTTTATGAGGCCAATTAATGTTTGATATGCTCCTATCAGAATTATTAAACCAGAATTTAAACTGGTTCTATATGATCAATGGAAGTATACATAACTCTGTTCTTGACTTTATAATGCTGTTTATAACAGATCTGGGGGGCATATACGGCTGGACTGTGATTTGCATTCTGATATTTGTTTTTGGAGGTAAATTCGGGCGAAAAGTAGCTTTATTGGGCTTAATTGCTTTATTTTTAAGTAATGTCTTGGTAATTTTCTTAAAGTATGTAGTAGCTGAGCCCCGACCATTTTTAGCACTACCCCATGTGGATCTATTATCTCCTGCAAGTGATAGTTCCTTTCCATCAGGACATACCGCATCATCTTTCGCCACCGCCCTGGTAATTGGATTAAAATACTACTGGAGACCTAATGGTTATAATAGGTGGTTAATATATCCTTTACTATTTTTTGCCATAATGGTTGGAATTTCAAGAGTGTATGTAGGTGTGCATTATCCTTATGATGTAATCTGTGGAGCCATCCTAGGAATCATCTGTGCACTGCTGGTTTTAAAGTATGGTGATAGTATGCTGGAGAGTAGAATAGCCCATTTTTTCGGTGTTAAGAAAATTCTGGAATTTGACCTAAAGAAAAGATAAAATCAATTAGTTAGTCAATGTTTAAAAAAAATGATGCCTTTTTTAAAAATTATTTCCTAACTATATTAAAATTGTTTTAATTAAAAATTCTTGTTATTCAGTGTTTTGGATATTTATAAACGCCAAAATATAAAAAAATCCACCCAAATTATATATTCAAATAATAAGTGATGATAAAAAAATAGTGGGGAATATGTAGCAACAGCACAAATAGCAAAATTTGGAGGCGGTGTTTTTTTTCAAACCCACTATATGAGTCTTGCTACCAGTTGGAGAATATTAAAATGTCTTTATAGCTTATTTTGAGGATCTGACCCCTAGATCCTAACAGTGCAAAGATTGTAAGGTTCCAACTGTTAATTCCCACAAGAAGATATTTGAATATCAACATATTTAAATTTTTTGTTAACCAATACTAAAATTCCAGGGCAATGAAAATCAAAGGCATAAATTAACATTTCATTAAGAAAATTAAGAAAAAAATATGATATAATTGCTCCCTCTAATATAAATAAAGAGTTCTTATCTCAAATTTAAAGGAATAAAAAGCGATCTGTTCACTTATGAATAAATAAAAGGCTGGCAGTTTAAATATAAAAATAATTTTACCATATTTT
>MVQZ01000125.1 GCA_002067565.1 Methanobacterium sp. PtaU1.Bin242
GAGATTACCCCAGTTTCAAAAGGGTGATTTTGTCGGATATAAAGATATGAAAGCACAGGTGCATGATTTTGATGGTGGTAAGGTTTATTTGCAGGATATAGAATCTTCCAGCAGAACATCTGTTCCCTGGAAGGAATGCGGAAATTTCAGGATAATAGCTAGAAAAGAGGATATTAAAACAGCTCTAGTATCTGCCAGAACCCCTCACTCACTACAGATACTTCATCCTGAGACTTATCAACCGATTGATATAGAAATCGGTCCAGAGCTTTCTTCTGTTGAGATTGGAGAGGAATTGGAAGTTGTGGAGATAGATAATAATTTTTATGTGCTAAAACCTGATCAAATTAAAAAATGAATTTCCAAATTTATATTAATAAAGGATTAATAATGAAAAAGCAATATCCTGTTTACCAAGAGATTTATAAGAGACTGAACTACTAAAAACTAATTATAACAACCAAACACTTGATTAACCCGGATTAAAACTAAATAACTAAATGTTGTAAATAAATTTAAAGTAACTAATGTGATAGATATGGACCTGGACTCTAGAATAGAACTGGTTAAAAGAGGAACCCTGGAAACAGTGACTCCAGAGGAACTACGTAAAAAAATTGAAGATCAGAAGATGATTGCCTACATCGGCTATGAACCATCAGGAAAGGTTCATTTGGGGCATGCCATCACTGTTAAGAAGATGATTGACCTGCAGAATGCTGGTTTTAAGATTAAAATTCTTTTAGCAGATTTACATGCTTATTTAAACGGTAAGGGAAGTTTAGAAGAGATAAAAGAAATATCTGAGTATAATATGAAATGTTTCCGTGCCCTGGGGTTGAGTGATGACACTGAATTTATTTTAGGCTCCAGTTTCCAGACTAAGGAAGATTATACCTATAAAGTGTATGAACTGGCTCTTTACACCACTCTGGCTCGGGCCAAGCGGAGTATGGCTCAGATAACCAGGGAAAGTAAAGATCATAAAGTGGCAGAGGTTATATATCCCCTGATGCAGGTGGTGGATATGATGTTTCTGGAGGCGGATCTGGCTGTGGGCGGTATGGAACAGCGCAAGATACATATGCTGGCCCGGGAAAACCTGCCTAAAGTTGGATATGCAGCCCCAGTGTGTATCCACACCCCATTGCTGCATGGGACTGATGGCTCAGATAAAATGTCCTCATCCAAGGAGAATTTCATAGCCATTGATGACTCACCCCAAGAAATAAAAGAAAAGGTTAAAAAGAGTTTCTGTCCTCCGGGACAGGTGGAGGATAACCCAATACTGGAGATGGCAGAACATTTCATCTTCACTGAAAGCAGCACCATCCTTATAGAAAGACCACCTAAATTTGGGGGTAATCTGGAGCTAAGTCAAAAGCAGCTTTTTGAACTTTATGGTAAAGGAGATTTACACCCTCTTGATCTTAAAAATGCAGTTTCAAACCATATAATCAAAATTCTCAAACCAATAAGGGAGTATCTTAAATCTAACTAACGAATAAAAGAATTAGAGGAATAAAGAATATATAATCCATTTAAAGATATAAAAAGGAAGTATGATTATGGAAGATGACCTGAAATATGAAATGAGAATTCCAGCTGGAGTTAACAACCGAACTATGGTGGAAGTAATAAAAAAATTTGATTTAGAGATCAAACACACCGATGAAGGTCCTCTCTTGTATGGAGAAAAGGAAAAACTGGAAGATGCAAGGGATTACATAGTTAAGGCTTTAAATGATAGGATTAAAGAGTTAGAAGGACCATAAACCTAATTAATTGGCTTATCCTATTACTATTACAAATAATATTAAAAAATAATTATATAGAATCCATTTTATTCATTTCAATATTATTCATTTTTTTTATAATGGTTATCATGGAAATAACACTACTTCTCTAGCCAATCCATCACTTCATCAGCTATATCCTCTGCTATGTCTTCTATGTGGTTTTGATCGCTCCATGTGCATATTTTTGATTTGGATAAATCACCTATCTCTTCAAAAGTACTCTCATCACCCCAGAGCTCTTTTTGTGATGGTGTGCAGAAAGTCAGGTCACTGTCATGATTTTCCTGTAGTAAATTCCATGTTTTAATGTCACGAAGCTCCCAGTACCAGGAGTAGGTAATCACGCATTCATCCTCAGTTTCTTCTTCACAAAAACTTTCTTCTCCTTTATATCCTACAACCAGAGTCTTATCATCATCAAGTTCTATGTGTGCCTCCCAAACATCTTCAGGACCTTCAACACGCCCGATGGGAGTAGTTACAATTATATCCATTAATTCGTCCTTTTTAATCATTTATAAACACTCCTCTATTTCCAGTTCAGTGATGTTACACCATTTTATCATGTGCATCAAATTTTAAGACTTATAAATGATATATGGTGAATTTAATACTTAATTCTATGTTATTTCTCCAACTTCTGATCATCTGATAAATCCTGAAAATATTAAGACCCATACATGTTAAATTTTATTTTTCCAACTTTAAATGCATATACCAAATTTAGGAGACAATATCCTTTTTATATCATGATGCACTTTATTTACACCATTATTAGCGTTTATTACATAAAATCCTTCATTATATGCAAGTTTAAGGTATTTTTCTTTAATTTTACCCAGGAAAACTTGATTCTCAAAATGATCCTGACCTTCGCATCTTTTTAAAGCAGTATCCGTGTCTAAATCTAGTAATATGGTTATATCTGGCCTTTTTGCGTGTTTGTTTATGTTGGATATCCAATCATCATCATTCTGGTACACCATACTGGAGTAAAAACAGCGGTCTGTGATCACAATCTTTCCAGCAGATTCTGCCTGCCCAATATCTTTCATTAGTATCATTCTATCCGCGGCGAAAAGCAGAGCTAGTGTTACCTGAAAGTTTTCCTCTGTAGCTTGGGGGCTTTTAAGCATTTTTCTTAGGAGTTTACCCACTTCTGACCCGGTGGGTTCTCTTACCCGGAATACTTGGAGGCCTATTTCTCTAAGCCACCTCTCCAGCATAGTTATCTGGGTTGATTTTCCTGATCCATCCATACCTTCCAAACAGATATACATGTTACAAACCTCATAGCTACATTTACCACTTTAAATTTGTTAAATATATTTTCTTATAATTCCAATTAATATTAGATTATATCTTTATATAAAAATAAAGCTCAGGAACAAATATTATGAATGAAGAAAAATCAAGACCATACCGTTTTACTGTGGCAGTTGGTAAAGATTTAAGTAAGTCATTAGAAAATTTATCCTCAGAAATAATGAATGATGGAGCAATATCTACCAAAGAGAAATCATTAATAGCATTGGCCTGTGCTGTAGCTGTTAAATGTGAACATTGTGTTAAAGCTCATAAAAAAAAGGCATTGGATGCTGGTGCAACCATGGATGAGATTTTGGAAGCTGCAGCAGTGGCTGGTTTGGTGCGTCTTGGATCAGGATTTACCACTGCCTCTTACCTTCTGGAGGAGGAATAAGATTTCGACTTAAATAGATAATAGCAATTACTCAAAAAAAGATGATCGGTATTAAATTTACAAATTAATAGAGATAAAAGTAGAACAAACAGAACTTAATCATTAGATAGATTAAAATAAAAAAACTATTATATTTGGATGGACTACCAAATTTTATGAACACCAGTGACTTGATGGGTCTGGTATTTGTCTACGGATATGTCATCCTACTTATTTTAATATCTGAAAAGTTAGTGAAAAAATATCCCAGCTTCAGCCGGAAGTTTCTGCATATAATGGTGGGAAATATTCTGTTTATCCTGCCCCTCTTCACCAGCAGAGAAGTCATAACCTTTCTGGCCGCGGCTCCTTTTATTCTTTTAACCTTCCTAATAAGCCCTTATTCTCCCTTAAAGATAAAAGATCGAGTATCATCTTCAGGCCATGGTTTGGGACTGGTTTATTATGCCATCTCCTGGACTGTGCTGGCCTTTTTATTCTATAATCAGCCCTGGATCATAGCGGTAGGTATCGCTGCCATGT
>MVQZ01000126.1 GCA_002067565.1 Methanobacterium sp. PtaU1.Bin242
TTGGTGCTTTTGATTGTACTGGTAGTTGCCATATCCTTTTCAGGGAACAGCACATTCCAGATGGTGAAAGTTTCTTTCCAGTATCCCAGTGGCTGGTCACAGAGCAGTCCAGTGGGAAATTTCAGCAATGAATCACTCTACTCAGAGGTTACCTTAACATCAAATATAGTCAATGCCAATGGTACCAGTCAAACAGCATATATCATTATCCAGATGCAGCAGAAAACACAGGGAGTAATAAATCTACCCAGCACACAGTCTATTGTGGCAAACACAACCAACTCCTCTGTATCTTCAGTAACTGTCAGTAATTTTACTGCAACCCAACTGGGAAGTTCTGGGCCTAATTCAGCAGAAAAGGTCACAATAATAGATCAGGGCAATTATTACTATGTAATAACATTCATATCTCCAACTAACGTTCTAGGGCAGACATCAGATGCTTATAATATGATTTTAAAGACGTTAAAAATTAGCTGATTTAAAAAGAGCAAATTAAAAGTATATAATTTATTTTTTCCCATTTTTTTTATTTTTTTTGAATAATTAAGTTTGAAATGTTTTTTTGAAGATTTTATTTGGTTAAAAGTAAAAAAAATTGATTTTTAATTTTAAAATATAATAATATATCTTAAATTAGGTTAAATGATATATAATGGGGTTTAATCTATCATATCTTCTACTTCTTCTTTTGTCAGATTCAGGATCACGTAATCACCAATGGCATTGATGTTTTCATCAGAAATCACCAAGTTCTTTTTATTGAAGGTGTTGCCGGTGTTTATAATCACGTTGTGAATCAAGCATCCTTTGGGATCAATTAACATGTCACTAATTTTGCCTATTTCCAAGCCGTTTTGGGTTAGCACAGTTTTACCCACAAAATCTTTGAAGTGGAATCCCTGAGGCATGAAATCTTTCAATTTATCCAGATGAACCTTTTGTGTAACCCCCTCTTTATCCAGTTTTAATTGTACAAAATCCCCTATACCAGATAGTTCATCTCCAGAAATGGCGAAATATTTTTTATTTAAGGCTCCTCCAGTGGAGATAAAGATTTTATCCACCATACATGTCTTCAATTTCAGGGAAATTTCAGCAACCTTACCCACTTCATGAGCTCCTTTATCTAAAACACTCATTCCTATAAATTCACTGGCTTTCATTTTTTTTTACACCTCTTAATTAATAGTTTAATTAATAAATAACTTATAATTCTTTATTTCCTATTTTATAAATTAAACACGGTTTATTATTTATTAAACGTTGTTTGGGTTGTTTTAACATTATGAGTATGTTATATTGTTAGAAACATTGCATGTTATTTAGTATTGTCAGAAACATTGCATGATATGATACAGTAATTTCCAATCAGGAAGGTAATTGAACTGTGCTGAGCCAGTATTTTTCAATGGATTTAATAACCTTAATAAAATGGTTTAAATCAATGGGTTTGGTAATGTAAGCATTGGCGTGATGTTCATAGGTACTTTTTATATCTTTTTTTGACTGGGATGTGGTTAATACAATGACGGGAATACATTTTAGCTTCGGATCCTTTTTAATATCTGCCAGAACTTCTCGACCATCCTTTTTGGGCAGGTTAAGATCCAGTATTATGAGATCAGGACGTGTTGCATCTTGGAATTTTTTTTCCTGATTTAAAAATTCCAATGCATCCACTCCGTTGGTTACTGTATGGATATTGTTAGGAACCTCAGCTTCTTTGAAGATTTCCATGGTTAATCGGTTGTCGCCTAAATTATCTTCAATTAATAGAATTTCGATGGGTTTCCTTTGTTTACCTTTTATGCTATGATTTAATGGAGTCATTGGTTCATTTCACCTCCGGAATTGATAAGTAGAAGGTTGAACCTTTACCAACTTCTGAATCCAACCATATGCGTCCACCATGGCGTTCAATAATCTTTTTACATATAGCTAATCCTACACCGGTTCCAGAATAAACATGCATTTCATGTAGCCTTTGGAATATCTGGAAAATACGATCATAATACTCCGAGTCAATTCCTATACCATTATCACTTACCTGGAATATCCATTCCTCTTCTCCTTTTTGAGCTGAAATATGTATATGAGGGACATCATCGCTGCGATATTTAATGGCGTTCCCTATGAGATTTTGAAAGAGCTGGATCATCTGTGAACGGTCCGCATATATTTTAGGTAAAGGATCAACAATGATTTCTGCGTCATTTTCTTTTATTACTATTTCCAGGTCGAAAAGCGCCTGTTCCACCACTTCCTCAGCATTGATTTCTGTAAAATTATCTCCTTTGGTGGTTACTCGGGAGTATGCTAAAAGGTCATTAATAAGTTTCTGCATCCTTTTAGCACCATCTACAGCATATTTAATGTATTCATAGGCGTTTTCATCAAGTTTATCCTTATATTGCCGTTCTAATAGCTGTGTGAAACTTGAGACCATTCTTAATGGTTCCTGGAGGTCATGGGAGGCCACATAGGCGAATTGTTCCAGTTCTTTGTTGGAGCGTTTTAACTCCATTACCAGCTTGGCCAGTTCTATTTCTGTACTTTCATGTTTACAAATGACATTTTTTAGTTTTTCATTGGTTTTTGCCAGTTCTTGGGTACGGTCTTCAACCTGTTTTTCAAGATTTTCACGATATTCATGTAGTTCAACATCTATTTTCTTCATATCAGTAATATCACGAATAGACTCAATAGCACCAACCATTTTTTTATTTTCATCGTATAGTGGAGATGCTTTACCCCATAGAAAAATGTCCTTACCATGAAAGTCAGATAATATTGTTTCCGCCATAATAGACTTATTATCTCTTTTTATATTAAAGTAATGGCTTTTTAAGAGTTCATCATCATCTTTAAAGATTAAGTCTATGAGAATAGGTTTTCTAACCCCATAAAAAGGGATTGTATACTCATAATTATTTTTGCCAATCATATTCTCAGCATTTGCCCCTGTCATGTCTTCTAAAGCCTTGTTCCATAGAATGATCTTGCCTTTACAGTCAATTGCAAAAGTAGCATCAGGCAAATGATTAATTATGTCTTGTAGTTGTTTTTCAGATTTCTTTATAGCATCTTCTGACTGCTTTCGTTCAGTTAAATCACGAATAATGGATGTAAAATAGATTTTTTTCCCTAAATTCCAGCTTGAAAGTGATAATTCGCATGGAAATTCTGTTCCGTCTTTTTTTAAACCAGTTGCCAGTGTAGTTTTTCCTCTTACATTGGAACCTGATCCAAAGGTTTCCATTCCTTTCATATGGTTTTTTTTGGTTTTATCTGGAATGATGGTAATCACTGGTTTACCGGATATTTCTGAGGCTGAATAGCCAAATAGCTCCAGAAAACTATGATTGAAAAGAGAGATGTTGCCTTTAGAGTCTATGGTAACGTGTGCATCTGGGGATGATTCAGTAACAGCTCTGAATTTTTCTTCACTTTCCCTATGGGCATTTTCAGCTTTTATACGGTCAGTTATGTCTTCAACCATCTCGATAGCTGCAATAATATTACCTGCACTGTCTTCAATGGCGGATGAAACTATTCGGAAGTTTATAATTTTATTACCCATGGGTGTGTTGGTTATGGCTTCATGAACCTTTCCATCCTCCAGACTTTTATATGTTGGGCAGTAAGTACAGATTTCCTCTCTAGGAGGTTTATTAAATGCTTTATAGCAAAAGGGTCTCTTTTTAATATTAATTTTAGGATACCATTCTTTCATCTGCTTATTCAAATCTAAAATTTCCATATTTGGACTTATTATGGCTATACCAACGCCAATGTTGTCTATAACTGCTCCATAATTTTTTTTCGCTGATTTGAAAGAATTTTTAATAAACGTAATATCAGATTTTTGGTGTTGTTTTAAATGCACTTCTGTTCTTTTGAGGGCATACTTTATGGATTTTTTAAGATTTGCATCGCTTATTTCGTCTCTGGTTAAATATTCATTGGCTCCACATTCGAATGCCTTTAATGCATTGCTTTCATGAAAACTTTTATCTATAACTAAAATGGCTACTTCGGGTAA
>MVQZ01000127.1 GCA_002067565.1 Methanobacterium sp. PtaU1.Bin242
ATGGACTGTCTTGATGGTTTAAAAGACTTAGATGATAATAGTATTGATTTAATATGCACAGACCCACCATATGGGTTAAAGTTCATGGGTAAAGACTGGGATAAGGCATTACCAAACCCAGAGGTGTTTAAGGAGTGTTATCGTGTGTTGAAACCGGGTGCTTGGATAAATGTTATGAGTGCACCGCGATCCGACTTACAAAGTAGAATGAGTTTATTATTGGAGGATGCGGGTTTTAACATTGGTTACACCCCTATTTATTGGGCTTTTGCCAGTGGTTTTCCGAAGGCTGGTAATTTGTCTAAAATGGCTGATAAACGATTAGGAAAAGAAAGGGAAGTGATTGAAACTAAAAAGAATCCTTATACTATGACTGGTTCTATGAAAAATGATTATGGAAGTTATAAAGAACAAAAGGATGAAAATAATTATAGAATAACAGAAATAACAGCCGCTTCATCTGATGAGGCTAAGGCTTTAGATGGGAGTTATTCGGGATTCCAGCCTAAACCTGCCGTGGAAGTGGTTATTGTGGCATTGAAACCCCTTAGTGAGCGGACTTATATTGATCAAGCCCTTAAAAGCTTAGAGGATGAAAGTGTGGGGTTAGGTGGAAGTTGGTTGGATGATGCCAGAATACCATACAATCAACATGATAAAGAAGAGTATATCCCTAATCGCGTAGGATATAAAGAAGGTATAAATCATATTTATTCAAATTCTGATAAACACGATTCAACTGTTAATTTTGGTTCAGAGGGATATAAAGCAAAAACTTTTAATAATAGTGGGCGTTTTCCGGCGAACCTCCTATGCTCCGATGATATTTTAAACGATGGAAAAGAACGTAAAACTGGAGATTTGAATTATATAAGACATAAAAATAGTCAGAATTGGAATTGTTTTGGTAAATATAACACTAATAAAGTTAATCATAATGGTGATTCTGGTTCTTTCTCTCGTTACTTTGACCTTGACCGATGGGTTGAAGCAAACCTCCCAGAACTCCCCGAAAGTGTACAAAAGACTTATCCTTTTCTTTTAGTGCCGAAGGCGAGTAAATCTGAGAAGAACAAAGGACTTGATGAACAACCAGAACCCAGTTTAAGACCTTCTGGTATTGCTTATAATAAACATAGTGGGGTACATCAAGATAGGAAAAAAGGAAACCACCATCCCACCGTTAAACCAATTAAACTATTCACATACCTAATAACCCTTTTCAGCCGTCCCGGTCAAACAGTCCTCGATCCATACACAGGGTCAGGTACCACATGTATAGCGGCCAAACTATTAAAACGAGATTATATCGGATTTGAATTGGAGAATGAGTATAAAGTAATTGCTGATGCCAGGTTAAAAGCACATCGGCCAGAACCCCAAATATCATTAACAACATTCTAAAGGAGAAAAATAATATGTCATACAGACCGGTCTGGATAGCATCTGACCTAATATATGGGAAAAAGAAGGGATACGGAAACAATACAAAAAATCATAAACCTACTAACCCCAATTGGTGTTAAAGCCCATCAATTCGGGGACATAGGAGAAATAGGAGAAGACGCCCATCTCGACATCCTAATCAAAGACAAAAACGTAGAATCCAACGCCCTCATCGTGGAAATAGCTGGAGGTGCCTGCGCAGGGAGCATCTACGAAAAAGGGAGTAGCTGGTACAAAAAACTACTCGGACCCAAACGCAGAGATATAATCGTCAAACTAAACACCTCTAAATGGATTTTAAAGGATTTAGACTTCCTCCCCAAAGGAAAATACGATGAATTCAGCGAAAAAAACTGGCCCGGCCTGGAACACCCCGACTGGTATATTTATGCTAATGGTTATAACTTCATCGAAGACATCACCATATTCAATTTACAACCCGTTGCTGATTTTATAAAAGAAGAAGCCCGTATTAGACCTGTATCACTGAGTAAACGGCAAGTTGAAACTGGGATAAAAAACGCTAACACATATTATAAAAAGAATGGAAGACCCCCAAAAACAGTGGGAGGGGTTGGGTTCGTGGAGTTCACACGTTTTGTAATGTATTATGGGTTAAATTATAGTTTCTGCCAGTTTGAGGGGTATGATTAAATGTATTGTAAATTTCCATAATACGATTTTTATTTTTTGCCTTCATCTGGATCTATTTGCACTAAAAATAATTCACCACAATTTTTACATAAGAAAATATAATTGAATATTGGAACGACTCTAATTACATTAAACCCAATACCTCTTTTTTCTGTTTCAACTTCTTTTTTATCAATTAACTCTATTCTCTCTTTTTCACCACATTTACATTCAATTTTACCAAAACTATATGTATCCATCTTTTATTCCTCCAGTTTTTCTATTAGTAATACTTTAACTTTTCGACCTATCCACTCCTTAGGTAGATAAACCAAACCACTTGAACCCCCATCACCAACGGTTTTTATCCGTAGATCATAAGCTTCCAGTTCAATCTTCATAGGTTTCATTTAATCCCTCTTAAACAATCACTACAGATTACATTATAATAGATAAAACCGTCTTCTGTTTGTTTTACATCATAGTGTCCTGTTTTTGGATCATCTATGTCAATTGGATTCATGCACTTTTTTCCATTTTTAATATTTTCACAAGGTATTAAATATGTCATAATTTATAATGAATCTTTATTTTATATATATTTTACCCTTATTTTATCAATAATCTGTTATACTAATCAAACAAAAATGGAGAAAAAAATCATGACAGAAATATGTCCTTATTGTGGCCTTCCCATGAGCCAACACGAACTAAGAGAAGAATTCATTGATAAAATGCTTAAAATAGGAAAAGAACCAACATTAAGGGTTGAAATTGAATGTGAAGGAGATACATGTTATTATAAGGTGATAAAATGACAGAAATTAAAATCCTAATCTACTCTGGCCCGGGAGTCGGAACCGAAGGACTACCCGGAACCGAAAAAGCACTAGACCAAACCACCATCCCCGGTTACACATTCAAACACACACGAACCACCATAATCAACGATAACACCATAGGAGGTTACGATGTAATAATACTCCCCGGTGGTGATGGTGCCAGGAAAATGTACCTCAACAACCCCAACATCAACCCCGAAACCCTCAAAAAACTGGGAACCGTTGGGATATGCAGTGGTGCCTATATCCAAGCCAAAGAAGTTGTTGAAGCTGATGGAACACTGATGTACACGGCGTATGGTGTTGCACCA
>MVQZ01000128.1 GCA_002067565.1 Methanobacterium sp. PtaU1.Bin242
GGGAGTCTTAACCGATGAACTGGTGGAAGATTACATGACTGAAAAAGTTATCACCACCACCCCCGGAACCAGAATAGAAGGAGCATCCAAAATAATGGTCAGAAACAAACTCCGCAGAGTTCCGGTGGTTGGAGAAGAACGAAAAACACCCCATCCAGAAAAGGATAAGATAGTGGGTATTGTAACCGCTACAGATGTCATTGAATTTTTAGGAGAAAATAAGGCATTTAACAGCAGTGGAGATGCAGAAGAGATTTTAAATACCACTATAACAGATATAATGGAGAAAGAAGTTATTTCAACCAATTCTCGTAGCCGACTGGGTGATGTATGCCAGATAATGGAAGATAAAGGTATGGGTGGATTGCCAGTTGTCTATGGCGATGAATTACAGGGAATAATCACAGAAAGCGATATTTTAAGAGCTATAAGTCTCTGAATCTCTTGATGTTAGTATAGTCTGTGGTTGTTAAAAATTAAAAAATCTGTATCTAAAAAAAAATCGTGGTTTTTTAAACCCTGATGATGGATTTAGCAAAAATCTGTAAACAAAAATAAATTGGGATGATTACCATAAAAAAATCTCATGGCGGATGAGAATGATGAAAGTAGAAGACATAATGAACGATGAAGTAATTGTAATGCAGGAAAATCAACAGGTAGGACACGCCCGGAATCTCATGCTTAAACATGGTTTCAGCAGGGTATTAGTGGTAGATGCTGAAGGAAAACCAGTTGGAATGGTAACTGAGAAAGATTTAAGCCGAAAAATGAGAGGAAACGGTCCTGATTGGAAAAGAAGGCCAATCGATAAAATACTAATAAGCAGAACTATGACTGAAGATCTGATTACCATCAATCCTAATGAGGATGTGAAAGATGTAGTGGAGCTCATGATAAAAAATGACATCAGCTCTATACCGGTGGTTGATGATGACGGTCTAGCAGGAATAGTTACCAAAACAGACCTCATGAAATTTTACAATGATAAGTATCAGAGCAGATGGAAAGTATCCCAACTGATGAGCAAAAATGTTATTACCGTTAATGAAAATCACAGCATCGCCCATGTAATTGGGGTGATGGAGGAAAAAGAAATCAGTAAAGTAGTAGTAATACGTGATAATGAACCAGTAGGTATTATAACACCAGAAAATATTTCATTTGCATCAGTTGAGGATCCTGAAACAGGAGTAAGTGTGGAGAAGATCTATTTTATCAGAAATGCTAATGGAAGAGATAAAAAAAATGTTAGAATAGTTTCCATGCTCACTGCTGGAGATATAATGAAAAATGACCTCATAAAGATCGATCAAGAAGAAGATGCGGCTAAAGCAGCGGAAATAATGCTTCGTGAAGATGTAGGTGGTCTGCCAGTAGTTAGTGATGATGAAGTGGTGGGTATTATCACTAAAACAGATTTAATTAGAGGTATTCAATAATTTAAATGGTTTAATACTCCAAAAAAAGGATAAGTTAATAAAAATCGCTATAACAGCAAATAAATAATGAGAATAAATCTTTATAAAATTTAATTGTTTATAAAAAAAATGGGGGAATAAAAATGCATGTGAAAGATGTAATGAGCAGGGAAGTTTTCCTGGTGGACAAGGATCAGAATTTACAAGACGCACTGAAACTCATGAAAAAGCATAAAGTCTCCAGACTCCCGGTTATAAACACCAACAACGATCATGTTAAGGAACTGGTGGGAATAATGACTGAAAAAGACATTGCCAGCCGTTTAGGATCATCAAGGTACGGTAATCTGGCACCATCCCATTTCCATGTTTCAACAGTCATGACCCCGGATCCAATAACTATTGAAAGCAAAAAAAGCATAGGTAAAGCTGCACAGTTAATGATTGAGAACAATATTGGCGGATTACCAGTAGTAGATGATGGTGAAATTGTGGGTATGATCACTAAATCAGATTTCCTAAATAGCTGCCAGGGAAGACCATTCCAGGAGAATAAAGTGGCTGATAGGATGACCACAGATCCAATCACTGTAAACTCTCAGGACAGGCTGGTGCATGCCAGAAGACTGATAATAGATGAAGAAATCGGCAGACTGCCTGTTATGGAAGGGGAGGATCTGATAGGAATAGTCACCGCAAAGGACATTGCCAGTTCCATGATATCCTTTAGAAAAGTAGTTCCAGATAAATATAAACCAGCCAGAATCAGAAACCTGCTGGTGGAGGATGTAATGACACAGAATGTTAGAAGCATCAATGAAGGAGCTTCACTGGAAGAGGTTGCCTCTTTAATGGTGGAAAATGATTTCAGCGGCCTGCCTGTGGTAGAAAACGGCGATCTAAGGGGTGTAATCACCAAAACTGATCTGATGAAATTTATTGTGGAGTTAGAGGAGGTAAACTAGACCTGATCAACTGCCCAATATGGATCCGATGGATATGAAAAGGGAGAATATATCCAGAGAGAACTTTTTTTTCAAATGTTCTTCCTGTGGGGACGGTTATGAAATTTCATTAAAGGATTTTATAGCCAAAGAACTTCCCAAAATACTGGATTTAGATTCTAATAAACTTGTAGAATCCTATAAAAGAGGCAATCTCAAGTTTTACCAGAGTCGTTATATAAACGCTCTTCAGTTTCGTAAGGCAGTAGGGAAGATAGAAGCAGGGACCATGATCTGTCTCTGTGATAATTTACATGTGATAAGAGGATTTCCCAAAATAAGAAGGACCTTGATGCTTAAAGAAGCATTAAAAAGGCATTTCAGCGGTGAAGTGGCTGTTGAAGAGAAAATGAATGGTTATAACGTCCGTATAGCCTCTTTAGATGGTGAAATACTTGCCTTCACTAGAGGTGGCTATATCTGTCCCTACACCACCAGAAAAGCACCAGAAATTCTCAAACTAGACGAGTTCTTCAGGGATAATCCTGATCTGGTGATATGTGGAGAGATGGTGGGTACAAACAACCCCTATGTATCCCATTACTACCCTGAAATTGGAAAACTGGGATTTAGAATATTCGATATCAGAGAAAAACTTTCCGGCAAACCTTTACCCATAAAAAAGAAGCGGAGTATGCTTAAAAAATATAATCTTCCCTCGGTAAGACTTTTCGGGGTTTACAGTCTTGATGAGGCTCCTTCTGAAATACTGAAGCTGGTTAAAAAATTAGGAGAAGATAATAGGGAAGGAGTGGTTATTAAGGACCCGGAAATGCAGATACCACCACTGAAATACACTTCTTCGCAGGCCCATGATGATGAACTCATTTACGCCTTCAGGTTCCCCTTTGATCTGGGAAAAGCATTTTTCTTCAGCAGAGTAATCAGAGAAGGATTCCAATCCTATGAGATGCAGGAATCAGCAGATGAAATGGAAAAAAGAGCACAAAGATTAGGAGAATCAATCTTATATCCCATGATAGAGACTATTAAACATGTTTCCCAGAGTGATGTGGCTGGAGAGGATCTGATAATGGATGCCCAAAGCCTGCAGGAAGTGGAAGAATTTATAGGACATCTACATGAACTGGGAGTGATGGCAGTAGTAATTAAATATGAAGATGGAAAGGCGGTCATAAGAAGAATACACCAATCCACCACCGATAAAATAAATAACTATCTCGACGGTGGCTTATATTAACCTGAGATCCGTTTAAAAATTGTATTATGTGACTGAGATCTGTTAAAATTCATATGAGAATTAGGTCTGTTAAAATTCGTAGGGGAATTGTAATATCAGTGAATAAATCCGCATATTCTTTTTTTTGTACTTATTTTTATATGATCTTTTTATTATAATAAAAAAACAAGAGAAAATAAAATTAAAGTTAGAGAGTGACGTGTATAAATGGTTAGAATAGGATTTTTCGGTCCCTCCGGAACCTTTACCGAGGAAGCAGCCTTAACTCTGGAAGGAGAAATGGTGTCATTTAACACCATTCCTGAAGTTTTCGAGGCAGTAAACGAGGGCATGGTTAATATGGGAGTGGTTCCCATTGAAAATTCAATAGAAGGTTCAGTGGGCATAACCCTGGATTTACTGGCCCATGATTATGATTTAAAGATAAAAAAAGAGATAATATTGCCCATTAGCCATAATCTTCTGGTTAATCCTGATGCGAATATAGGGGATATAAGAATAGTTTATTCTCACACGCAGCCGTTATCCCAGTGCAGGAAATTTATTGAAAGCTTGAAAGTAGAGATACGCGCAACATCCAGCACATCAGCAGCAGCAGAGTTGATAGTGGATGATAAAAATGCTGCGGCCATCGGCACCAAAAGAGCTGCTCAAATTTACGGTTTAAAGATTTTGAGCAGTGATGTCCAGGATTATAAAAATAATCTAACCAGATTCGTGGTAATTGCAGGTGAGGATCATCTTAAAACAGGT
>MVQZ01000129.1 GCA_002067565.1 Methanobacterium sp. PtaU1.Bin242
CCATAGACTTCAGTCTGAGTGCCGGGAATGTAATATTTGGATTTTTTCTCATCAGGGGTGAATTTGAATTTTTCAAAGCCAAAATGCTTTAATAAACTTTCTGATACAGCCATACCTAAGTCCAGTGACACTTCATCATCCATCCAGATGCATGAGGCGGAATAATAGGTCATAAGGTGACTGGCATCCTCCCTCTGTTCCCTCCTGAAACAGCGGTCTATGGAGAAAAGTTTAAGTGGAAGTTGTCTTTTATTGTGGATTGATTTAAGGGTAATAAACCAGCCAGAGGTCATGTGGGAGCGTAGAGTGCTGCCACTGGCCAGGGGTTTAAGATGACGGAGTTCGGGGAAGACTCTTTCCAGGACACGGAGTCCTGATTCATCATCCACTTCTAAAGCGGCTGATAGATCCCGCACCAGGTCATCACCACTGGTATCTCCCTTTTTGTAGTGGCGGAAAACAACCTTTAAATTCCTGATTTTATCCTCATCCAGAGATAAGCCTAGACTTTCTATTTTTTGGATTTTATCCATTCCCAGGCCAATGTCTGGTCTGGGAAGCCCTGCCAGATAGAAGCAACGATCTAAGACAGCAGGAGCTTCTGGTCCGAATTGTTTATAAATCTGATCTTCTTCAATAAAGAGGGGATTGATAATTTCATCAAATCCTAACTGAAGATAAGCTTGCCGCAGCTCCCAGATGGTGTCGTAGAGCATATGGGATTTCCCTGTCTTTAAATAGAGTCGGGGGTATTGATCATCGTGGTGGGGCTTTTTTAAGGTTTCGGCGGTTTCAACCCACGCCTTTTCAAAATCTTTTTTTGCCAGTCGTATTATCTCTTTCTTTTCCATAAATATAGCCCCCATGGAACTTTAATGGACTTATAGTTAATTTATTCGATAATATGTAATTAAAATAACAGAAACTGATTTAATTATTAGTTTTAATCATTTTTATTATTTTTATACCTTTTTATTTTACTTTTAAATTTTCATAAATTTATATATAAGCCCAATATCTCCTTGTCATGGAAAACTCCAGCAGCATAAAATTAAATAACCGTTAATCAATTAACCTATGATCATGGAAAAAGAGATTTATCAGTGCGATGTACTGGTCATAGGATCAGGCGGAGCGGGATGCAAAGCAGCTATAGAAGCACGTAAACATAATTTAAATGTTATAATTGTTTCTAAAGGATTATCATTTAAATCTGGATGCACAACACTTGCTGAGGGGGGATATAATGCGGCATTTGGATTTGTGGATGAGGAAGATAGTATTGAAGCACATTTTAAGGACACCCTTAAGGGAGGGACCTATCTAAATGATCCAGAACTGGTGCAGATTCTGGTGGAGGAAGCACCAGAAAGACTGGAGGAACTGGAAAGTTACGGGGCAATGTTTGACCGGCAGGAATCTGGCAAACTTAATCAAAGACCATTTGGAGGTCAAACTTTCAGAAGAACCTGTTTCCAGGGAGATAGAACTGGGCACGAGATGATGACTGCCCTTAAGGAAGAAGTGATAAGGTGCGGCATAAAAACTATAGAAGAAGTGATAATTACATCTTTAATCACCGATAAGACTGATGGAAGAGTTTTAGGGGCCTGTGGATTATCTCTTAAAAATACAGATTTCCTGATTTTCCAGGCGAAATCAACCGTTCTGGCAAGCGGAGGTGCAGGATGGATGTACCCCGTCACATCTAATGCTATGCAGAAGACCGGTGATGGATTTGCCCTGGCTTACCAGGTAGGTGCTGATTTACTGGACATGGAACAGGTACAATTTCACCCTACGGGAATGTTATACCCTGAATCAAGAAGAGGAGTGCTTATAACGGAAGCAGTAAGGGGAGAAGGGGGCAGACTATTTAACTCCAAAGGCGAACGTTTTATGAAGAAATATGATAAACGCGGGGAGCTGGCTACTCGGGACGTGGTGGCCAGAGCTATTTATCGAGAAATAATAGAAGGAAGAGGCACAGAAAATGGCGGTGTATATCTGGATGTAACCCACCTACCCCCGGAACTAATAGAAGATAAACTAGAAACCATGCTACAACAGTTCCTGGATGTTGGAGTTGACATCAGAAAAGAACCAATGGAAGTTGCACCTACCGCACACCATTTTATGGGTGGGGCCCGGATAAATGAACATGGGGAAACAACCGTTAAAAATTTATATGCAGCAGGTGAGGTAACCGGAGGAGTTCACGGCGCTAACCGTCTGGGTGGAAATGCACTGGCTGATACCCAAGTGTTCGGAAAAAGAGCTGGAGAGACTGCAGCACAGAATGCACTAAAAGATGGATCAAAATTAGATTCTAAAATAATTGAAAATCAAGCAGCGGATGAGTTTACCCGGATTCAATCACTCTTTAAAGATGGTAAATATTACCCCTTTGAAATTAAAAAGGAATTACAGGAAATCATGTGGAAAAACGTAGCAATCATCCGCAATGCAGATGGCCTGAAAACTGCGATCGACAGAATTAAAGAACTTAATGAAATGCTTTTGGATGTAAAAATCCCTGATATTGGAGTATATAATAAGGATCTTCAGGATGCACTGGAAGCAGAGAAATTACTGGAAGTAGCACTATTAACTACTGAATCCGCGTTAATTCGAGAGGAAAGCAGGGGGGCGCATTACAGGGAAGATTATCCTGAAACAAAGGATGAGTGGAAGAAGAGTATTGTTTTAAATAGGGATGGAGAAGTTAGGTTTTTTAAACGATAATATTAGCGAACTATTTCATACTCCAGTACCTCTCGCCATCAAGAAAAGCTTCAACACCCTTATCTTTAAGCATATTTAAGTTTTTAATAACTGCTTCTTCATGGGTATTTTGTAAAAAGTCCAGTTTATTGCAGGTGTTGAATTCATCACATTCCCAACATCCTTTTATATCTTTATCATTGCAGCAGGCCCTGATTTCGCAGGTAGGAGATCCTCCACCATCTCTGCAACCTGTACAGTTAAGTTCTTTTAAAGTACCTAGTAGCTCAATAAAGCTATCGTAATTTTTAAATACTTTAAAAAAGGGCATCTGGGCAAAGAAATCCGCGTTTTTCTTAAAATTCACAGCTTTAAGTTCTTCATCAAGTTCTCCTGCAAGAGAAGCTATTTTTCCTTCATAACCGAAACAATCACCACAGTAAAGGCCGCAATATGCAATTAATTCTTCTTTTCCCATTTTTATTCACCATGTTATTTGAAGAAGTTTATAATTTAAATAAATAATGTATCTTTTATGATAAAAATAGTATTACCAAATATTGCTAAAATAGGTTTTTTTGTTAATTAAAATTTGGAGAAATATCAGTGCCCTGACCGGGACTTGAACCCGGGTAATAGGATCCGCAATCCTACGTGATATCCACTACACTATCAGGGCAAATATTGGATTTAATTATAGTTTTATTTCTTTATTATAATAAAATAAAAATGTTGTCTCTGATTTAATTCTTTTAGTAAAGGTTGGCTTTTTTTATATTTAAAATTTTTTTTACTCCTTAAAAAAAAACCTGCTTTTATCCATTATTCTACATTAATAAGAAATATATTTCTATATATGTCAAAAATAACCCAAATAATGCGCCCATAATAACTTGAGATACTGTGTGTCTTTTAAGGTACAACCTACTCCACATCACCGAGGGAAGAATAATTAAACTGAATATCAATCCAGGAACACCGAAAATGTATATCATGAAGACAGCAGGCCCAGCAATACCCATGGAATGGAGGCTAATCTTCCAATAAATACTAATCAGGAGTACTATGATTGTAATTGAAAAGTAACAGGCCATTAATACAGTAATTATATCTGGAGCTTTCAGAGAATAGAGAAGGATCAGACCAAGGAAGTAGGATGGGATTACCATCAGCAGGGGATATATTCGGTCCTCTTTGGTGGGGATATCCACATCTAGATTATTCTTTTTAGCCCATAAATAACAAATCATTAGAGGTAATAAGCCACCGAAGAAGATGCTTATACTTCCAATAATCAAAAGGTCATCACTAATGGGGATTAGATA
>MVQZ01000130.1 GCA_002067565.1 Methanobacterium sp. PtaU1.Bin242
AACATCCATAGAATTAATAGGAAAAAACGTTTTCCAGCTTATAAGTCCAGAATGTCGGGAAAAAGCTAAGGGAGACCTGGAAAAAACCCTCAATAATGGTATTTTAAGAAATTTAGAATACAAACTACTTAGAAATGATGGAAGCCAGTTTATAGGTGAATGGAACACCGCTGCAGTACTGGACATCCAAAAAAAGCCGGTAGCTTTCATTGCCACCGCCAGAGATATTACTCACCACAAAAAAATTAAAAAACAGATGCAGGCATCCATCCTTGAAAAAGAGGTTCTCCTAAAAGAAATACACCACAGGGTGAAGAACAACCTCCAGATTATCTCCAGCCTCTTAAATCTGCAGTCCATACGTATAAAAGATGATACTAAAGCCTTTGAAGTTTTTAAAGAAAGTCAGAACCGGGTTAAAACCATGGCCATGATCCATGAAAAACTGTATCAATCAGGAAACTTTGCCCAGATAGATTTCTCCCAATATATCCATAACCTGATATCCAGTATTTTCAGCTCCTACGGAGTGAATACTGGCGATATAAAACTAAAAATAACCGGCCAAGATGTGTTTCTGGATATAAACACCGCAATTCCCTGCGGTCTAATCATAAACGAACTGGTAACCAACACCATTAAACACGCCTTCAGCCCTGGAAACAGCGGAAAATTACATGTGAGCTTTGACAAAACAGATGATAAATATGTTTTAACAGTACAGGATAATGGTAATGGTCTTCCTGATGATTTTGATATTGAAAAAACAGATACTCTAGGTCTGGAACTGGTGAAAAGTCTGGTCTACCAGTTAGAAGGAAAACTAGGAGTAATAAACGGAGATGGAGCTATATTTAGAATAAGTTTCAGGGAACAATGATATTATATAAATTAAATAGATACCTGTTCAGTGAAAGTATTTGGAAATATAATTACTAAATGAAGATTAAATTCTAATGCAGAGGTTAAATAATGGATATAAAAATCGTCAAATTAGAAGTTCCAGAAGACTGTAACCTGATATTAGGACAGAGCCATTTCATAAAAACCGTGGAAGACCTCTATGAGGCCATAATCAACACCGTCCCCCAGGCCGAATTCGGATTAGCATTTGCAGAAGCATCAGGCGATTGTCTGGTGAGAAAAGCAGGTAATAATGAGGAACTCACCAGAATTGCCAGCCAAAAAATGCTTGAGATAGCCAGCGGACACTCTTTCCTCATATATCTTAAAAACGCCTTCCCCATAAACATAACCCAACGTATAAAAAGTGTGCCTGAAGTGGTAAACCTCTTCTGCGCCACTGCTAACCCGGTGCAGGTTCTGATCGCCGAAACAGAACAGGGAAGGGGAATAATAGGTGTGATAGACGGATCCAGCCCTAAACAGATCGAAACAGAAGATGATGTTGCAGACCGTGAGAAGTTTCTAAGGGATATTGGTTATAAGTTCTGATGCTTAGAAATTGTTCTGAATCTGAACTGATCCAGTTTAAACCTCCTTTTTTAAACTATATTATGGATATTATACGTTTCATATAATAGTTATAATCCCATTTAAACCATTAAATGTCTCTCTGATTTATTTTTATTGCTTAATTCCCGGAATGCCCATTAAAATTTCTATTTTCCAATCAATTTATTGTATTAACATTAGATTGGTTATTACTACAGAGGTGCACTTCATGTGTAAAAGTAATAAAATTAACCTGTTTTATAGTATTACATTTTGGCTGTTTTTGCCTTAAAAAGTATTATTACGAATATGATCAGAAGTATTATATGTTAGGGGAGTGTACCCTTTTATCACTAAAAAGTGGAGTTTTTTTAAATTCACCAGGGAGGTGATATAAGGGGGATTAAGAGGAAATAGTAACAAGATAATATTATTTTTTTCTATGATTTTGGTTCTAATTTTCACCAAAACTTATTAATAGAAAAGGAATTGGATTTCCAGGATAACAGGGAAATCCTTAAAAAAATTATGATTTATATATAAAATTTAAAGGAGATTATTATGAAAATACATGATAAAAATGCCCAAAGGGAGAAAAATAACCAGAAATCTATGAAAACAGCTTCAATACTCTTTTTAACCCTGGTTTTTGCCCTTGTGCTCTGTGGATCAGTTTCCGCAGGAACTCCTTTGGCGGAGAATCAAACCGGAACAGTCTCCGGGGATTTATATGTAAATACTACTAATCCCTGGTCTTACACCACCCAGGGGGCAACCAATGAGGTAACACAGGCCAACACCCTGCCAGCTTATACCAGTATTGACTCAGCCATGGTTTACGTGAACGTATACTCTGGTTCAGGGACCAGTAACTGGCCG
Source organism: Methanobacterium sp. PtaU1.Bin242 (assembly GCA_002067565.1). Lineage (GTDB taxonomy): Archaea > Methanobacteriota > Methanobacteria > Methanobacteriales > Methanobacteriaceae > Methanobacterium_A. Next base: position 2,335 of record MVQZ01000130.1, read on the forward strand.
GTAAGGACCACCATTAAACTGGATGGTAACGGTGACGGAGACTACGACGACCCCGGCGAATTACTGGGTGTGGAAGATATGAACATACCTGGAACTACAGACGGAACCGTTTACTGGCTGAACGACCACTGCAACCGAGTTTACAGTGATTATCAGGTATGGTACGATGTTAAAAACCTCATAACCAGTAACAACCCCACTCTATACGTTAAAACAGAGAACATGGGTGGAG
>MVQZ01000131.1 GCA_002067565.1 Methanobacterium sp. PtaU1.Bin242
TATCAAATTAGTGATAAAGTTTTTCCATCCATTAATTAAGAACGAATTCATCTGACACAGTCAAAACAAAATTCCATGTGGTAACTGTTTGAAAAAAGGGGGCGTAGGATGGATTAAAAACTCAAAATCTGGTCCATTTCTTCCATCAACGCCACCACCAGAGTTTCATAATTTTCAAAGATCTTTATACCTGGAATTAGCTGTTTTTTCTTAATTCCTCTGGCATCCAGATCATCTGCATAGGCATATATTTTTGTTTTTCTCAGAATTCTATGGATTTTTAAAGATTCATTATAGCCTTCTATGGCACAGTACACACCATTACCAGTTAGATAGATGGACAGATCTTCCTTTCCCAGATAAATATTAATGAATTTTAAGAATGTTTGAAATCCCTCTTCTGCAGGTGTTTTGGTTAGGATAAATCCTATATGCATTTTTCATACCCCAATGAGTTAAAAAGCAGTTTTTTAATCCTTCCATCCCAGAGTATGCATTATCTGACTTCCTAATAATTCTTCCAGACATTTTACTTTTGAAATGTTTTGGGAGTCATAAAGAGGAGTGCACTGATCCAGAGTGGTTTCTCCGGCTAATAGTCTTACGGCGAATGCCATGCAAGTTGCTTGGCCACATTCCTCGCAACTTGTCTGGGGCAGGCAGTTGTAGATGGCCAGAGGCCCAATATGTGATAGTTTATCCTTTATTTTGGAATAATCTTCAGTTCCTCCCTCCTGGATTTCCATATATACATGGTTCATGTCCCCTATTACCTGAGCTATAACTTCAATAGCCTCTTCTTTGTCTCTGGTTTTGTTCATACTAATCTTTCCAGATGGATAAAGAGTGATAAGCCTGTTATGGAGGGTTAAAGTAAGAATTTTTTTTCTTTCAATGTAATTCACTTTACCAGGAGGATATCTGCTAACCAAATAGGGGATTAAATCCTCTAATTCTGCATCAGTTTGCATTAAAACTCGAATTTTGCCTTCAGCTGCAATGCATGGCTTTATCTTTTTGATGGAAACTTTTTTTACCAGTGCACCAACATCATCTATGGTGTAATCCAGTTCATCCATCTCCATCTTAACCCCTCCAAATCTAAATCCTTATAAAGGCTGTGCTACCTGTTTTTGATTTTATTATCTCGTAAAGTTCTTCATCATCAATAACTTCTGCTGCTTCCACCAGATCTTCTTCCAATATGCCTCTATCATTCAGAGATTTCTGATGAACAAACATGCTCCCCTCTGGAAATATGAGATAAGCCAGCTCACCTACATGAGGATATTTAATACCATCTCCTGGATTTTGATCTTCCAGTGCAGCGTAAATACCATCCCCCACCAGCAAAACATCAGCATCTGTATCCCGGTTCAGGCAAGCTATTGCCACATAAAAACCGCTGAAAGCATCTTCCCAGCCATAAGGGGCCTTGTCAATAATTATGATAACGGATTTCATATTAATCCACCAGACATTCATTCCTGGTTTATATCCACCAGACATTCATTCCTGGTTTATATCCACCAGACATTCATCCCAGGTTTAACACCTTATCACTTTCTGCTATCCATTGGGGAATGTCATAGACACTGGTTATTCTAACTCCGGCGATGTAAGGGTCTTTTATACAGGTATGCCCTCTAGCTGTTGCACATCTAATACAAGCCCGTATATCAGCGCCTTTTTTTATTAATTTCTTATAGCGATCTCCCACATTGGGAAATGAATGTGGATTCTGTCCTTTTTTAGGAATATGGGTGGCGTCCATATACAAAAACATATTAACAGCATATCCCAGGTTTATTGCAGTTCTTGCAATTTTATAGGCCATATCAGCATATTGGGAACGGTATGGTCCTTCTGTTAGTATGATGGTTATTTTTTTCTGGGAGGTGGAGACAGGTATGTTTTTTTCCATGACCTTAGTTTATCATTACCGGGATAAATAATTGTTTATGAATAATAATGATGGATATTGTGGGGTGTTTCTTCTTGATTAAACTAAAGATTTTCAGAATATAAGGTAAAAAAACCAGGATTAATCAATTAATACTCAATTTTTAAACAAAAAAAGCTTAAAAATAGGATACAATCATGAAAAATAAAATAATTTTATTATTTTAAATTTTTTAATGCCTTTTCAAATGCTTCTTTATGGAAATTGGCCGCCATTTCCTTCTTACATTCGTCGTCGGTGAATAATCTCATTTTAGACGCTCTACAAGGGTAGTGTTGTAATTTAAGACCTGCTTTTATAGGTAGATCTTCTAAATCCTGTCCGATCATTTCCTGAGCCACGAAAAAGGTGGATCCACACGGAGATGTCCTTAAAACTCTTATTTCCTTAACTTTGTCCTTTTCTATCTCAATTTCTACCACTGGCTTTCCAAATATAGATACAAACTCATCAAAGATTGGGTTTCCATTCTCCTCCAAGTCGCACATATTTTCGGGGCAGGTGACATTTCCCAATCTTTCCAGCTGATTTTTAAATCCTTCACCCCTCCAGGCAGCTACTATAATCCACTCCACTTTATCATGCAATCTTTCCACCAGTTCCAAAGTAAGATCTGGATGTATAGTGTAGGTAATTAATATGTCTGCTTTTTGCATTCTTTTAAGAGCGTCTTCTGGTATTTCAATCTCATCCATAAACATAGATGTGGGTTGTTCAAGCTCTATGAACTTTGAATCAAATTTTTCACTGATTTCCCGAAAGGCCCGATCTCCATAGGGGCCGTCGGTGACAATAGCAATTTTTAACATGTTATTCCCTCTTTTTAAATTCTTTTATTATCCATTCTTTAATTTCATCCCTTACCGTCCTTAATAAGATTAATTTTTCCGGGGTAGTTCCCTTTACTCTGGGATCCGTAAACTGGTAATGGATCAAAATCTTACCATCTGGAAAAACAGGACAGGATATCTCTTCTGGGCTGCATAACGTTATAATATAATGAAATCCCATTCCTTGAAACTTCTTCAGGTTTTTTGATTCATGATCTGAGATATCAATGCCAATCTCACTCATAACTTCTATGGTTAATGGATTAATCGAAGAGGGAATGCTTCCTGCGCTGTAGACTTCATAGTATTCCCCATAGTAATGTTTCAGTAAACCTTCCGCCATCTGAGACCGGCCAGAATTGTTTTTACAGATGAATAACACTTTCTTTTTCATATTGATCAGCTCAAGTAAGGAATTTTGATCTGAAAACTAAGTTTATACCATTATTTTCTCAAACATTTCGATGATCAATGGATTGGTTAATTTATAATGGATCCATACCCCCTCCCTACGCCATTTTATATATCCA
>MVQZ01000132.1 GCA_002067565.1 Methanobacterium sp. PtaU1.Bin242
AGGACATTCTGAAGGTTCCCTATCTCTTTTCATTCCAGAAGAGGGAGTTCTATTTACCGGAGATGCTATTCCAATCCCGGGAGATCTGCCAATTTATGATGATTATAACCAATTAATTGAATCTATTAAAAAACTGAAAGATATTAAAGGAGTTAATACACTGTTAGCGGCATGGGATGATCCAAGGGAAGGTAATGAAGTATATGAAATTATGGATGAGAGCATGGATTATCTCAAAAACATTAATAAAGCAGTCCAAAAAGTTTCGGGTATGGATCTGGATTTAGATCCAATAAAATTCTCTAAACGGGTTTTTAAGGAGATAGGCACACCAGAAAAGACTGCAAATCCAATAATAGCCAGATCTTTCCAGTCGAACTTGGATTATATGAAATAAGGATTAACAAATTTTAAATAAAATAAAGGGGGATTTTATGTTTAAATCTTCTTTTACACCTTATTATCATAGTTCTTAAAAATATCTGGTCTAATTTTCAGGCGAATTCAATAGTACTGGGTGGTTTATCACTAACAGAAAGGGCCACGTGGGTTACTTCAGGTATTTCAGCGGTTATCCTCTGGGACATGATTTTAATCACTTTCCAGGGGATTTCCGGAACATGAGCGGTCATTGCATCCAGAGATTCCACCATTCTCAGAACCACTAAATATCCATAGTCTCTAATATCTCCCTTGACTCCGGTGACCTTGGTGTCGGTTAAAACTGCAAAATACTGCCACAATGTATCATCAAGACCTTCTTTTTTCACCTCTTCCTCCACAATGGCGTTGGCTTTTCTGCAGATTTCTATCTTCTTAGGGGTTAAAGTACCAACCACTCGCACTGCAAGTCCAGGACCGGGAAAGGGTTGTCTATTAACCATTTCATCTGGAAGACCCAGTTTGGATCCTATTACTCTTACTTCATCTTTATAAAGCTCTCTTATTGGTTCCACAATCTCCAGTACCAATCCATGAGGCAGAGCAACATTATGATGGGATTTTATCTGGCCCTGACTTTCAATCCAGTCCGGTGCTATAGTTCCCTGCACCAGATACTCCGCCCCAATATCCTCAGCAACCCTCTCAAAGACATTTATAAACACTTCTCCAATAATCTTCCTTTTTTCTTCTGGATCAGTCACACCCTCCAGCTTATTTAAAAATTCAAAACTGGCATTAACTGATTTAAGATTGAGCCTTTTTTCAAATGTTTTCTCAACATATTCTGCTTCCCCTTCCCGCAGAAGACCATGATCAACAAAAACCGCCACCAAATTATCTCCAATGGCTTGTGAAGTCAGTACAGATGCAACTGAACTATCAACACCACCAGATAGTGCGATTATAGCTTTTTTATCTCCTATATTTTTTTTTATCTCTTCAACAGATTCTTTTATAAAATCAGATGGATTTAACATTTTCATACCTCAAAATGAATTTGATTAAAAATTTTATTTAATTTATTGGGCTTATTTCTTCATGTAATTGAGATTAATCTGGCTTTATTAGGTATTTATGTAATACCCCATGAAAACCTGATTTTTTTAAGTCGTTTAAGTATTTAATTCAATTTCAGTAGATATTTATATTATTTTGTTATTAACATCTTTATTTATTATCTGTTTATAAAGAATTAGTGTCCAACTGTAATAGATAATTAACTGATAAATAATACTGTTCATTTAATCTAGAAATGGTGAACCATGAAATTGACATTAAAAAATTCCCTGCAGAAATTATTAAAACAACAGACTGACAGAATATCCATACAATTCTTCAGATACATTTTTGTGGGTGGAATAGCCTTTATAGTAGATTTTGGATCTTTATTCATTTTCACCGATATTTTTGGTTTATATTATTTGATTTCAGCGGCTATAGCATTTATTTTAGGTTTGATCACCAATTATATCCTCAGTATAAACTGGGTTTTTAACAGAAGAACCCTGAATAATAGAACATACGAATTTGGATTATTCACCATCATTGGAATTATAGGTCTGGCCTTGAATGAATTCTTTATCTGGTTTTTAACCGCTGAAATAGGTTTCTACTATTTGATATCCAAAATTATTGCTGCAATTATAATTCTATTTTGGAACTTCTTTGCCAGGAAACTAACCTTATTCAGATAGTAATACTAGCAAAAAAAGCAAAACAGTTTTTTGATATTGTATTAATAAGGGTATAGTAAAATAGCCATTAGATAGGGTAATTTTAAGGAATTATAGTAAAATAGCCATTAGATAGGCAACACCATGAATCAAGAAAATAATAAAACAGCTATTATAATCGGCGCCGGTCCAGCCGGTCTAACAGCGGCTTATGAATTACTGGATAAAACAGATATAAAACCGGTTATATTTGAAGCTACCAGTGATATTGGAGGTATCTCTAAAACTATAAATTATAATGGCAATCGGATCGATATAGGAGGGCACAGATTCTTCTCTAAATCAGAACGAGTCACTGAATGGTGGTTGAATATTCTTCCCCTGCAGGGAGCACCAGCAAGTGATGATAGATTACTTGGCAGGAAAGTTCCCCTATCTGATAGATCTTCCAGAAAAAAGATTGGATCTAATAATAAAGAGATTTATGATGCTCCTGATCCAGAGAAGACCGATGAAGTAATGCTTAATCGCAGCAGAATTTCCAGAATACTCTTCATGCGCAAATTTTTTGATTATCCTGTTTCCCTGAATCTGAAAACCTTATCCAACTTGGGAATTGAAAGGACCATTAAAATAGGACTTAGCTACATTAACGCATCATTAAATCCTATAAAAGATGAAAAGTCTCTGGAAGACTTTTTTATAAACAGATTTGGCAGAGAATTATATCTTACCTTTTTTAAAGATTACACAGAGAAGGTTTGGGGGGTGCCCTGTAGTGAGATCAAATCAGACTGGGGATCTCAAAGAATAAAAGGACTTTCCATAACAAAAGCCATTGCACACAGTTTGAAAAATGTTTTTAGAAGGGATTCATCCATTTCCCAGAGGAATGTGGAAACCAGTCTTATTCAGCAGTTCATGTATCCCAAGCACGGTCCCGGGCAGATGTGGGAAGAAGTTGCCCGTATAATCAATGAGAACGGAGGAGAGATACACCTTAACCAGAGGGTAGAAGAATTAGTTAAGGATTCTGATCATATAGTGGAAGTAAAGGCAATAAATGAAGGGACCGGAGAGCTTGAAACTCACATAGGAGATTATTTCTTTTCAACCATGCCGGTGAAGGATCTGATAGAAGCTTTAAATGGAGAAAAACCAGGGGAAGTAATAGAAGTTGCTCATGGATTGGTTTATCGGGATTTTATGACGGCAGGACTACTTTTAAATAGGCTGAAGAAAAAAAACGAATCAAAAATAAGGACTTTAAATGATATAATTCCAGATAACTGGATTTACGTACAGGAAAAGGATGTGAAAATGGGCAGGATACAGATATTCAATAACTGGAGTCCATATATGGTTAAAGACCAGGATAAGATTTTGATTGGGTTGGAATATTTTGTTAATGATGGTGATGAGCTATGGAACATGTCCGACGATGATTTTATAGCCTTTGCCATCGAAGAACTTGTCCGGATTGATATGGTTGATGAGAAGGATGTTCTGGACAGTTTTGTAATTAGAATGCCTAAAACCTACCCCGCCTACTTTGGGACCTACAACCAGTTTGATATTATACGCAGATTCACAGATAATATTAAAAATCTATTTTTAATTGGAAGAAATGGCATGCACCGCTACAACAACATGGATCATTCCATGCTCACTGCAATGCAAGCAGTGGAGAATATAATAAATCAGAGAGATGATAAGGATAACCTGTGGTCGGTTAATGCTGAAGAAGACTATCATGAGGAAAAATAAGAAAAAAATAAATAATTACCATCTAATTTAAAGATTAAGATGCAAACAAAAATTAAATCAGGAATCAAATTATTACAGGACTCTCTAATAGTGGATGTTAGGTTAATCCTGATTTTAGCAATATACATTGTTTTAGGGCTTTTGCTTATTGGATATTATCAGTATCAGATTAACCCTGATGGAGTGGGTTACATCCAGACTGCAGAAAAATATCTGAGCGGAAATATATATGGAGCGATCAACGCCTACTGGGGGCCTCTTTTATCCTGGTTATTGATGCCCTTTTTGATCTTGAATCAAACACCAGCTCATGCCCTGTATTCAACTAAAATACTTTCCTTGA
>MVQZ01000133.1 GCA_002067565.1 Methanobacterium sp. PtaU1.Bin242
GCCGTTTACATCTGCTCTGGTTATGAGTAATCCTAAAATGTTTAGATATGAATGGATTTGGGAAAAAGACCAAGCTCCAAACTTTCTAATGGCAAATAAACAGCCACTTAAAAAACATGAATCTGTTTTAATATTTTCAGATAGTCAAACTATTTATAACCCCCAAATGGTAGGGAATGAAGAAAGAATACAACGCCGAGCTCCTGATGAAATAACAGAAGTGTATGGGGGCAAGCTGTCCATGGACAGCTTGAGCGTTTATCATGGAAGATTCCCAAATTCAATAATTAAATTTAACCGTCAAAGAGGTTTACACCCAACCCAAAAACCAGTTGCCCTATTTGAATACCTTATACGAACTTATACCAATGAACATGACCTTGTACTTGATAATTGTGCCGGCAGTGGTACAACCGGGGTGGCTTGTCAAAACCTAAACCGTAACTGTATCCTTATTGAAAAGGAGCATGATTACTGCGATATAATAAGGGAACGGATGGCAACAGCTGAAACCTTACAGGTTGAACAACGTAAACAACAGACTTTAATGGATTTTGTAGTTGCGAAGTGATAAAAATGAAAAAGAAGGGTCGCCGGTGTGGATACTGTGGCCTCTCCCTTTTTTTCAATCCACAAACCAAAAAATGGGAGTGCCCTGTTCATAAGGATGTTAATTTTGAATCAAATTATCTTCAGAAGTAGGTGGGGTTGTATGGAAAAGCAACACTACATATCACTATTATCATTCACACTTACTGCAATTTACATAATTTTAGCGCTCATTTTTTGAAATAAAGACAAAGGAAGTGAAAGTATGTTTGTAATACCAGCAGAAACTTTATTAGTTGCAGCTGGACTGGGGGCTTTCCTCCAGGTCTGGCAGATGGATGGATTCAAACTTGGAATATTCTTCGAGGATGGCGTGCTTCAGATAGGTGTGATAATGTCATTTGTCACAGGAATAGGCGGAGCCCTATTAGCATTAAGAACCGGTTTAATTCCATTAACTGGAGACATGATAACTGATTTACTTGTAGTCTTCTTCATGGCATTCATGATACCATTTGCCATTGACAGGTTTATCACCAAAAGCCCCATTGGGAACTCAACTGGAACTGCATAGAGAAATAGTAGTTGAATGACCCCACCCTTAAAGTGGAACCCAAGGGCGAGGCGAATAGTACTATGAAAGATGCAAGTAAAATACTTAGCGATACCAAGTCGAACAGATCTAACACTTCCAGTGATACCATGGAAGAACAAATAACACTCTCCCCCGAAGATGTTAAAGGAATTCTACAGGGCCAGGAAGAAATCAAGGCCCAATTAGAATCCAATAACAAGTTAATCGAAACCTTCAATTCCAGTCTGAGTAGAATATTCAGATTATATCAAGACCTTGATAAAGACGTTGATGATTTGAAGAAATGGAAGGGGGAGAAGAAAATTACCAATGGGAACACTGAGAAGACAATAAAAGAACTGAAAGGCAAAGATGGCGACCTGGAGACAAAGGTAGATTCTATTCAATACGATGTTAACTCGATGAAAACCGATATTGCAGTGATTAAAGCTACAGTAATAAAAGATGAAAAGAAAGATGATCGTTTCTGGACCACAAAAAACCTAATCATCACAGGAGTAGTCATCGGATTGGTGCTTTTCGGCGTGGATCTACTATGTAAAGTGATACTCCACACATGATTAGGGGCAAGGGGGGAGAGGTATTAGATGAAACCCATCACCAATAAAACCATCTACAACCCATACGCCAAAGAGAAAGTATTCCACAAAGCCCACCAGGTCTCACCAGAAGACCAGGAAAACATGAAAGAATACCAGGAGAAAACCCATAAGAAAAGGGCCCCTGAGAAACTCCCTCTCAAATGCAGTAACTGCAACCTATCCATCACAATACAACCAACCACCAAGGATGACACATTTTTAATTGAACGATACGGCCAGCTGGATCCAGTCCTAGGTAGGGTTTACGAATTTGATTGCCCATTATGCATAGGAGTTATGGAGAAAATAAGACCATAACAAATCCCCAACAACTACCAAGAAATGTAACCTTTACACTGTAAACCTTTACACCCTTTACATTTACACTGTAAACATTTACACCAATGATGTGATAAAATGCCCCCAAAATCCGCAGTAATAAGATCACCCAATAGGGCTAAAATAGACCGATTATTGGAAAAAGGGGAATCTCCAAGGTTTATCTCAAACTGGTTAAAATCACTGGAAACTCCTGAAAAAATCAGCCACACCGCTATAAACAATTACAAAAAAAATCATTTCAACATAAACCAAGAAGCAACCATAAAGTACAATGAAAAAAAGTCTAAAGAAAGGTTGGGAAAAGCATCAGATAAAGTAGTCAGTGATCTTGAATATTGTGACAACATCATAGACTTAGCCCATAAAATTGATCTACGCGTAGATCATAAAAATAAAATCACTGAACTGGATATTAAAAAATTAGGTCTTCAAGCAGTTAAAACCAAACAAGAGATTCTCCAGCAAGGAGAACCTGAAGATAAAAATGTTAGGGTTGAGATTGTAGTAGTTGATTCTGATGAAGACAATACAATGGAAGCTCAGCCGAAAACAGGCAACTAATATTAACAGAACTGATAGGAAAATTTTAGTTGAAGGTAGCGCTGGGAGCGGTAAAACCACTTATGCAGTCCATAAAATTTTGAAATATGGGCTGGAAAATCCAAGGTCTAGGATTGGTGTTTTTAGGGAGACGATGCCTGCCCTTAAAGCAACAGCTTGGTTTGAAATCAAAGAAGCTTTGGAAGATTATGGGATTGAGTACAGAGAAAATAAATCCTCATTAGATCCAAGGATAACATTATTCAATGGTACAATTATAAGATTTAGAAGTTTAGATGATCTAAAGAAAATAAGAAGTCTGAACTTAGACATGGTATGGGTTGAACAGGCCGAAGAAACCTCATTCCCCGTATTTGCAGAACTTGAGAAAAGGATACGTGGGAAGGCCAGTAAAAAGACTTATGGCCAATTTATTTTAACAGTTACCCCTGAAGGTACCGATCACTGGATTTATAACTATTTTCACCGCCAAAAACGTGGCACTATTCTTCATTTTCATTATACTGAAAATCCATTCTTACCTGCAGATTATGTTGCAGAATATGAAGAACTTAAAGAAATTGATTTGGAACTATATTATAAATACACCCTTGGTAAATGGGGGAAATTATCAAATATTGTTTTTGAAAACTGGGATGAAGAAATACCAACCAGAGGTGTTGAAAAATGGACTGGTGGTGTTGATTTTGGTTATAACAACCCATCTGTATTTTTATTAATTGGATGGTACGATGGAGAACCTTATATTGTGCGCGAAATTTACAAAAGGCGGTTAATTAATCGTGAATTTATTGAGTTAATTATAACCGAACTGGAAGAGGAAGGTTTAGATC
>MVQZ01000134.1 GCA_002067565.1 Methanobacterium sp. PtaU1.Bin242
TTAATTCCAGAAATCTTCGATTTTCTGGGATATTGCCTGATCCTACTTCCTTTAAAACATTTTCAAATATATTTTGTGTGGTTATATGGGCTTTTTCTACTTCCAGGAGCATGGTGTGGGTGTAATTGATCATCTCCACATATTCTCTCTCCCGGTCATTGGTGGGGTAATACCTGGTTCCGATGCTTATAACCCGTCGTCTGATCAAAAATCCGAAAAGGGCTCTCAGAACTCTGTCTTTAACCATTTATTTTTCTCCTCCCTTCTCTAAGGTTATGTCAAAGTGCCCTGGTTTTTCCATGAGCATACTGGGTTTTACTGATACTATGGGGAACTTCCATGTTCCCAGTCTTGCAGCTACAGTGCTTGCTATGTTGCGGGAGTTTTTCTTTACGAAGGCGTAGTCATGGTCGTTAATGGTTATGTTAACATTGTAGGGAGATTCTTCCAAAATTTCATCAGAATAGATAATATTTAGTTCAAAGGATCCGGGTTTGGTAAAGAGGTCATTACGAACAGCCACCAGTGGGGCGTGATCCAGTTTCAAACGATCACCTACAGTGACAGCGATGTTCCCAGCGTTTCTAACAGCATCCCGATAATCTCTGGGGCTGATCAATACGAAGATTATAAAATCGCTGGTTTTTTCAGCATCTTCCACCATGCTCATGACTCTTCCGAAAAGGGGAATCTTCATAAAGGCGTTTTCTAATTTAGAATCAATACCTTCATCTGTACTTTTAGTAATACGGTCAATTGCTTCTTTAGCAACAGCTATACCGCTTAATTTTTTGTTCTTTTTCAGTTTATAAGAATCGTAACCTTTCCTTTCAAATTCAGTAAGTACTTGGTTGCTTATTTTCTGCAGAATATTTTTCACTTTTTTGGGTTTAGATGATGTTCCAAGGTTAATATTACCATTTTTAAAGGTGTAGGGAATTCTTCTGCTGCGAATATCCTGAAATTCATCATTATATTCTCGGAAAGCGTCATTAGATAATATTTTTGCGTCTTCTTCTTCAGCCATTTTTAAGATGAAATGATCAGCAGTGGTACCTGATGGAACCTGCTGTACTATATCCTCATCTAAAAGCTTATTAAATTCTTCCTTTTCATCTATTTCATGTCTTAACGATGCGTCTGCTATTAGTACGGGTTGATAGCCCAGTGATTCTAAGGCTTCTGCTGCCTTGTAAATATTGTCCAGACTGGGCTTACCATCTTTCTGCCTCCCGTAATGGGCTACATTTGATGCATCGACCATAACTTTCAAAATTAATCACCTACAAATATTATCATATTCTGCCAGAGTTCGTTGTTTTCCATCTCCACCCCTTAAAATAATTTCAATGGTGTCTTCATTTATATTAATGATATTATATGAAGCAAATTCTTTTCCCCTTAACTTTAAGGAGGACACTGTTCCTGCAGTGGCAAATGTGGTGTCTCCCATTATCCATACATGGGGCATATGTTTATGACCGGAAAGCACTAAATTAGCGCCCCCATCTATTATGGATTGTAATATGTCTCCAGCATCACTTAAAACATTCCTTTCTCTACCAGTTTTAGGTACTGGTATGATATGATGGTGAAGAGCAATAATCTTATGGAGGTCTTTCTGGGCGTTCTCCAGTTCCAATTCCAGATATTTCTGCTGCGCTCTACCAACTTTACCATAATCAAGGTCCGGTTCGCTACTGTCCAGCCCTATTATTTTTAAACCTTTTTTTTCAAGTTCCAAAGAATTGAAACGATTTTTAATCAGTTCACCAAAGAACTGGTCCCCCACATGCCGGGCATCATGATTTCCCGGCACCACCAGTATGGGATTTTCTATTTTTTCTAAATAACCTGCTGCTCTTTCAAACTCCATATAGTATCCGTTTTCGGTTATATCTCCAGTTATTATGATTACATCAGGTTTTAGATCATTTATCTCATTTATAGCTTTATTAAGAAGTTTTTCTTGAAAGGCCAGTGCACCCACATGTAAGTCAGAGATGTGTGCAATGAGGGCCATTTAACTTAACCTCATAATGGCTTCAGCCAGATCTCCCTGGGTTTCCTTTAATGTTTCTTGAGCCTTTTCTTTACTTACTCCTGTCTGAGCAGAGACCAGCTCAACATCATCATCTGGAATTTCCAGTTCAACTTCTATTTCCTTTTCTTTAACTTTACCAGTTATTTGATAAGTTTGTTGACCCATAAAATCCATTAAATTTACTTTAGGATTTTTTATAAGGAGTTCTTTGTTTTTGAATTTAATGATCACTTCACTAACGCCTTTAACGTCTTTCATATCCATGCCCATTTGTTTCATGGCTCTTTGCATCTGTTTTAATTGTTTAGGATTCATACCTGCAGTAGGTAACATCAAAAACCTCCTTTCCTTGTTTTTACAGCTTGCCCTGTGTTAAAATCCATTATTTCACGAGCGCATAAAATTGATTTTCCAAAAGCCAGTAATTCATCTTTTTGGTTTACGATTAAAACTTCATCACTGGATTTTATATTCACATCACAATCTATTACAAATTTAGCAAATATACTTTTTCCTTCCATGGCGAAAGGCTCTGCTTCTTCATTAACCACCACACGATTCTGGGGATAGGGAAGGTATCGATGCAGCCTGAGGGCACCTTTTTTTCCCATCACCAGAACCCCGTCACTAGCCCTTAAATTTGCCAGCAGATGATCATCATGGTATATATGCCTTATTTTACCTGTTTTCTTACTTTTAACTATTTTTATGTCCCCTTTAAACAATGCTTCTCCAGTTCCACGACCAAACTGATAATCGGCTATGTATTTAATTCTTCTTTCATCATTAACATCAATTCTTAGGGGTTGATTATAATAGTATTCAAACTTAGGATCTAAAGACAAATCCCATGACTCAAGGACCTCTGCGCTGATTATAACCTCATGGTAATTTTTAATATATTTTTTTAGAAACTCACCAACAAATTTCCTGGCATCTTCATCCATGATATGGGGCGATTCATTCTGGGCCAGAGGATATACCTCTTCAATCTCTATAGGAATAACAGCAAAGGGAACATCAACCACCAACACATCAAGATCCTCAAATGAATTTATAACCTCATCCAGATCCAGCTTTTTAGTGTTGGAGAAGAATCTGTTTATATCAGGAGATATATGTTTGGAATAGGGCTTTTCAGAAGAGGGTAGAATTAATAAACGTTTTCTTTGAGGTAGTCTTTCTAGCAGTTTTAGATGACGATGTACTTCGGGTCTGTTAAGTGATTCTGGCCCTGAATAAAAGAATGCTGATTTTTTATAGGGAGGATCATACTTTTCCAGGTTTTTAGTATATTTTTTAACATTACGAAGTGCATCCAGGAGGTAGGGATGGGTTTTACATCTTTCCTCCACCAGTTCCCATAGACTACCTTCGGACAGAGCCTGTCTGATATGTCTTATCTCTGCAAAGCTTACCTGTAAATTGTGCTGGGCCAAAAGTTTGGTTCTTTCCACCTTCTTCATATTCCTCAGGTCTTCAGGAGTGTAATTACTGCAAACTTCGCAGGAACAGGGCATTTCCACCAGATTTTCCAGTTTATAAGTTCCATCAGGCATTAACAGCCGATCATCCTGAGCGTATAATATGTAAGCTGCTGCTGGTTTGTTCCGTCTATATTCATGGCATAAATTTCCATATGGCCGGTTCTATCGGAATAGAATAAGATTTTTTTGTGACTGTCTATTTTGACAGGTTCCTGCGGTTCATTTGCTACAGGGGAAGAAGAGAATCTTGGTGTTGGAATTTTTCCCTGATTGGATCCATTATTATTACAACCTGTTAAGAAGTATATACATAAAAATAATATTATAAGTTTTTTCAATTTCTATCTCCTTTCTTGAAAAACCAGATTATAGTTACTTTTATAACAACAGACACGACCGGAGCGGTCAGAACCAAATATGAAAATTAACAAACAGTGAAACATAAGACTTCATCATTTTCATAATAAATCTATAATTACTGTGGTGAGCAGAAGACTTTTATTACTGACCTGAGCATAAGCAATTAATATTTCAATATGTTATAAACCAGACTAGATAAGGTTTTCTGACTTTTCACTATTCACTTCTCACTTCTCACTTCAGCAATACTATAACCTCAGGTCTGGCATGTTCTATGTTACCTATAACTGATAACTGATTATTCCCGATAATTTTTATGTTTCCAGATTACTTTCTTCGAGATCTCTTATTAAATATTTTATTATGCCAAGAATT
>MVQZ01000135.1 GCA_002067565.1 Methanobacterium sp. PtaU1.Bin242
GTGATGTTGATATACGCTGGGATACATGAAATAGCGGGCCAGAAGCATTGATTCAGCAGCCTGAACACCTTTTCTTTTAAGCATTAGATTATCTTCCAGGATCATATTGTATATAAGTCTCTCCACGTCAATAACACCATAGGCCACACCAGTATAATAAGAATCCCGCAAAAGATAGTCCATTCGGTCCACATCCAGTTCACCAGAAATTATCTGACCTAAGGAACTTTTTCCATTCAATATTTCTAGTATTTCTTTTAAATTAAAACGTTCAGATAAAATATCTCCTATCTGTGATTCTCTTATCAGCTGGGCGGTGAGTTCTTCGTGGGAACTTTCCAAAACTGCTTCAGATAAATGAGAAAAGGGCCCATGTCCAGAATCATGTAGAATAGCACATACTCGGAGCATGCTTTTTTGGTATTCATCCAGCTTAAGAATATCGGCTAGTTGAGATGCCAGATACATGGTGCCTATGGAATGTTCAAAACGGGTGTGATTTGCACCAGGATAAACAAGATAGGTAAATCCAAGCTGTTTTATACGTCTTAACCTCTGTATTTCAGGAGTGTCAATTAGTTTAACCTCAAATTCATTTACCTGAAGGTTTCCATGAACACTGTCCCTTATAAATTTCAATACTTATCCCCCGGACATTATTATATTAGTACCACCATCAGTGTATTCCTCTTTTTTAAAATCAAGTTCATATTTCACTCTTTCTACAATTTCACTCAGGGCTTTTTTAGTCTCGCCTCTATGGGATCCAGCCACCGCTACCAGGAAAAGGGAATCCCCTACCTGAAATTCTCCCAGATAATGTACCACGGCTATGTCCATCACCCCATATTTATCTTTTATATCATTTATAATTTCTTCAAGCTCTTTCTGGCAGTTATCCTTTAATGGGGTGCTTAATTTCATTTTTTGAGTGGTTTTTCCTGGTTCTTTGCCTCGTACAATTCCTTCGAATGAATATATAGCTCCGCATTCAGCTATTTGGGGGGTTTTTTTAACATGCTGAATTAGATCGCAGATGTCATAAAATTTTTCACCTTTTACTAATATATAAGCCATCATTCTATTCACCGCTTCTTACAAATGTTAGAAATTATTTATTCACTTCTCCTTACCAAATTCATTTTTTCAGATTTCCTTTTTGGAGAGATGTTTAAGTCTTAAAACACCATCTATCTCATTTATAACTTCAATCACAGATCTGGGAACCAATTCTTCCCAATCTTCATCAGAAAGCATCCTTCTTCTTACTTCGGTTCCGGAATAGATTTCTCTATTAAATAGGGGGGGTTGCTTTACTTCATGCCCTTTTTCTAGGAACAATCTCTGTACCAGGGGATTTCCAGAATAAACATTCCTAAAGGGAGGTGTTAACATTTCCACATGGGATACCCAAACTGAGTTACATTCAATATCCGGTATCGGTATGATATAATAGCTGGAAGCAGGGATACCATTTTCTGCAAGAGATTTGGTTAACATCATGGTTCTTTCTCCGGCAGTAAAGGGATCTTTAAGGGTATGGCTTAGCTGGGCACTTCCCACACCTATGACAACTTCTTCTACCTCGTTTAATATTCTTTTAATAACATCCAGGTGACCTTCATGGACGGGTTGCATTCTTCCCACCAGTAATCCTCTCATTTTATCACCATAAACTCTTAAATAAATCCCAAATGAATTTCTCTATTATTAATGTTAATGGGGAGATGATAATAAACTTTTGGACTTATATTCTAATTGATTTAAATCTTGAACTGTTTGTGAAATTAATAGTAATTTTAGCCATTAAAACGTATCAAAAAGATAGTGAGAAGAAAAATGGATAACAAAAATTAAAAAAAAAGGATACTCAGTAGTATTAAAAAAAAGATTAATTTATTTGGATCTATTTTATATGTTCATTTTAAGCTATTTTATATGTTCTTCATGCCCGTTTTATTAATTTCTATTTCTCGAACACTACCAGGTAATGAGATTTGCAACTTTCCTGTTGGAGGTCTTCTCCTACTTCAGTGTCCAGTTGAACCATTTTTAGGCCATGTTCAAGGAACATTTTTTCTATCTCATCAGGGTCTCTTTTAAATTTAACTGGAGGACCATAGCCGGTGTCCATCTTTTTATAATCCATAACCGCTATTTTGCCACCTGGCTTTATAACCCGTTTAAGCTCAGTTATAGCTTCAGAAACTCTTTTTGTAGCTACAAAATGATGGAAAACATTGACTATTAAACATATATCAACATCATCATCATCTATGGTGATTTTATCTGTTACATCTGCTTGAATAGGAATTACATTGGTTATCCTCTCTTTTTCCAGATCTCTTCTCAGGTCTTCAATGGATGGTTCATAAACATCCACAGCATAAATGGTTGCATCATCATCCATCATATCATAGGCTTCCATAGCAACATGCCCATCACCACAACCCACATCCATGAATACTTCATTTCCTTTAAGATCTAATCTGGAAATTATATCTCGAGCATCTATAAAAGATTCACTTGATCTTCCCTGAATACGATGTCCATTGGATGGATATAACCCTGTATCGTTTGACATTTTTTTTATCTCCTGTTTTATTGTTTATAAAAATTGATTTTATTTTATGATATTATACGACATGCATAAATATATAAATCATATGATTTATCATTGTCATAGGGACGTGTATTCAATATAATTTAACTAATTTTATTCTATGGGTTTCAGTTTCATAAATTAAAACAATAAAACTATCTTAAAACAAGACCAATTAATTTAACATGTTAATTACTATAAGGTTATAAATAAGTTCAGCTTAAAAACCAAAAGATGAAAATCTTTGATTATTAATAAATGAGTTTTAAACTAAATTCTTAATATTGGGGATGGTGATATTCATGATAACTGTTAGAAACCTGTATAAGACTTACAAGATAGAAGATGGAGTAGAAATTGAGGCATTAAAAAACATTAATCTCAATATAGATGATGGGGAGATTGTGGGAATTATAGGGATGAGCGGATCAGGTAAAAGCACTCTTTTAAGAATTTTAAGAGGTGTGGAATCATTTGACAGTGGAGAAATAGTGATGGGGGATGTTAAGATTTCACATGACTCCAGCCCCTATTACTTTCGCAAATTAAGAAATGCCACAGCCATACATCTTCAAAGATCATTTGGTTTATGGTCAGAGACAGCCATCCAGAACATAATAAGAAAACTTTATGGGGCCAAATATGGTGATGAGGCCCTTACAGATTTTAATTTTGCCTATGACGAGTTTGGGGATGAAGCTATGGAACTGCTTAAAGTAGTAGGTTTGGATCATAAATCCGAGCATTTCGCCCCGGTCTTAAGTGGAGGGGAAAAGCAGAGACTTATTATGGCCAGACAGCTTGCAAAAAAACCAGAAGTTTTACTTTTAGATGAACCAGCCACCATGTCCTGTCCCAAATCAAAACAAGAGATTTTGGATGCTATTAAAAATATAAATAAAAAATTAGGGGTAACAGTTCTCTTAGTCTCTCATCTCCCTGAAGTGCATCATTATCTATCAGATCGATTACTGCTAATGGAGAAAGGAGAAATAATCAATGAAGGATCTCCTAAAGATATAATTAAGGAATTTGTTAAAGAAATGGAGCCCATAGAACCATTAAGAGACCCGGAAGATGTTGGTGAAGCAGTGATCAAAGTAAGAGATTTAGAGAGGAAATTCACCCTTCTAAAAGGGGGAAATGTCCTTAAAGTAGAAGAAATAAACTTCGATGTTAAAAAAGGGGAGATAGTATCTTTAATGGGTCTTAGCGGGGCTGGTAAAACAGTTATTCTAAGGATGGTCGCAGGTCTGGATAGACCAGATTCGGGAACTGTTCAACTGAAACTAAATGATGAATGGGTTGACATGCATCAACCAGGACTTCAAAGGATGAAAATAAGAAGGGCTATGGGATTTATGCATCAGGAATTCTCTCTGGTGCATCACGCCACCCTTAAAGATCAGATTGCAGCCAGATTAGGGGTTAAGGGAGAAAAT
>MVQZ01000136.1 GCA_002067565.1 Methanobacterium sp. PtaU1.Bin242
AATCCTGTTTATTGGGGTCTTTCATGAAAATCCTCTAATTAAGGATTAATGTATAAATAAGAGCCAAAAAATATTCTATAAAGAATATTCTAAATATGATAGATTAACACGATAGAACTAATTAGATAAGGGAGATGAAAATGGTTAAAATAACAATAGACTACGAAAAATGTGAAGGTGCTGACTGTGCCGAGTGTGTAGATGTATGTCCTATGGAAGTTCTCATTATTGATGGGGAGAAAATTGTGATACGGGATAAGGAAGAATGCAGTCTATGCGAGGTATGTATGGATGTATGTCCTAATGAAGCAGTGAATGTGGAAGAATAGTTAATAAAGTAATTTATTTCAGCGAAGTTTGGTAATTGTATTATTGATCATGATTTTAATGGAATATTTGAAATCGAATTCAATATAGAAAAATGACTAGATAAATTAAATTACAATACTTAAATTTCAATATTGTAAAATCAAAAATTATCAAAATATAAAAAGGTTTACTAGGGATTTAAAAAAAAATTTTTAAATTCATAAATTCAATAGCAAATAAAAAAAAACCATAAATTGACCTTTAATTTATTTCCTTATGGTGTTAGAATTTATTTGAATGATTTAGAGAAGATATTCTTCCTAAATGTCAGGGTAGATATCGATAATATTGAAAGTATTAAAATACCTGATATCAAAATGTTTAAGGATGTCAAAATAGGAAATGTTTTAGATTTCAAATAGGTAAAATCATTAAATCAAAATTTATCATAAGGATTGTTAAAAAATAAGGAAATAAAACGAAAAATAAAGGTTAATAGATTAAAATGAAAGATTATGAGGTGATAAGTTGTCAGAACTTTTAATTCCATTGGACAGATATTTAGCAGCCGGTTTACACATCGGCACTCAACAGAAAACAAAGGATATGGAGAGATATATATACCGGGTTAGGGCAGATGGACTTTACGTCCTGGACGTTAGAAAAACCAACGATAGAATAGTTTCAGCTGCCAAATTCCTGGCTAAATTTGATGCAGACGATATTTTAGTGGTTTCCACCAGACAGTACGGTCAAGCACCGGTTAAAAAGTTCGGAGAAATCACAGGCGCCACCACCATCCCCGGAAGATTTATACCCGGAACCCTTACCAATCCTGCTTACTCCAAATTCATAGAACCAAAAGTAGTAGTAGTCACTGACCCCCGATCAGATTCACAGGCTATAATAGAAGCTAAACAGATTGGATTACCAGTGGTAGCGTTATGCGACACTGAAAATCTACTGGGAAATGTGGATATAGTAATACCAGTTAACAACAAGGGAAGAAAAGCCATTGCCCTGGTTTACTGGCTCCTGGCCAGACAGATCCTGAGAGAGAAAGGAATAATAGCTGAAGACCAGGACCTGGATGTTGAACCCACCGATTTCGAGCTTAAAATATAAAAAACTTAATAAATGGTTTAATAAAACTAATAACTATATTGAACTAGTAATTAATATAAAAAAATTAGATATATTAAACTAATAATTCTATAAAAGATTTAGGCCAAATATTAATTAATTATTAAATAAAAGGGGAAAAAGCCAAATATTGACTAATGATCTAATAAAATCTAATAATAAAAAAAACAACAAGAATTCGAATATAAATGGGTTTTAAAGTATGATTTAACCACCAAAAGA
The DNA here is from genome assembly GCA_002067565.1 of Methanobacterium sp. PtaU1.Bin242. Classification (GTDB taxonomy): domain Archaea; phylum Methanobacteriota; class Methanobacteria; order Methanobacteriales; family Methanobacteriaceae; genus Methanobacterium_A. The sequence continues at coordinate 1,675 of MVQZ01000136.1, forward strand.
GGCGGCCATATGATAAGAAGACCTGCAGTTGCAGGGACTTTCTATGAAGGGGATCCTGATTCTTTAAATAGAAGGATAGAATGGTGTTTCAAACATCAGCTAGGACCAGGACGAATACCGGATGTTTTAGGAAATAAAAGAGAAATAAAAGGGGTTATAGCACCCCATGCCGGGTATTTATATTCTGGACCGATAGCTGCTCATTCATATGCAAAGATAGCAGAGGATGGTTTTCCAGAAACCTTCCTGATACTCTGCCCCAACCATACTGGAATGGGGTCTGGTGTCTCCACTATGAAGGAAGGCCAGTGGATAACTCCATTAGGATTAGTAGAGATAGACAGTGAATTTACAGAAGAAATAATGCATAATGCACCCATCATAGACTCAGAGCCTTCAGCACATCTGCAGGAGCATAGCTGTGAGGTGCAGATTCCCTTCTTACAATACCTGGCAGATAAATGGGATGAAAACTTCAAAATAGTACCCATATGTATATGGATGCAGGATCTGGAAACAACCACTGAAATAGGAAAATCTATTGCTCTAACCAGTAAAAGACTGAAAAAAGATGTTATAGTTATCGCAAGCACAGATTTCACCCATTACAAACCACAGGAAATAGCCTACAATACAGATAAACAGGTTCTAGAAGCTATAAGTCTTTTAGATGAAAAATTAATGATGAAACGAGTAAATGAATTAAATGTTACCATGTGTGGATATGGACCTGTAGCAGCTAATCTGGTTTATTCTAAAGCATTAGGGGCGCAAAATGCCGAGATCCTTAAGTACGCCACCAGTGGTGATATTACAGGCGACCCCAGTGCAGTGGTGGGCTATGCATCCGCAGTATTCTTCTAAATACATAAATCCATTAAAACTCATTCTATGTATTTGTAATTATAATAGGAACTTATAAAATTCTTTAGGGATTTACAACGCTTAATGAAACTTATAATGTTCCATAACGGAGTATAAATCCTTTATAAACTTCATTACTAGAAAATCTAAAATCAGTTCAAAAAAAAAGAGATAATGGGATTCTATCATATATTTGATAATTTTCTAATAAGTTCAATCCTTCAAGTTTATAGTA
>MVQZ01000137.1 GCA_002067565.1 Methanobacterium sp. PtaU1.Bin242
AGATGCAAAAGAAGTATACCTAACCCTAGATACTGATCACACTATGGGAATGACAGCTGTTGGCACATCTGATGACTTATGGATCTTTAATTACCTGTCCTCTTCCTCAATATCGTTTATTGAATACATCGTAATGAATGGTATGACAAATTCATCTTATCAATATTTTGGTGTTGATGATGCGTTTGGTTCCGTTATTGTAGATATGCTCAAAATTTACGGAGTTAACGACGAGTCATTAAAATCATTCTTACAAGACAATTATCTTATAATAAAATCAGGAAATAACTATAATTATATGGTTGTAGATCTTAAAACCGGTATTGTAAGGGATATAAACACTATTAACAATTTCTGCGGGTCAACTATAACATTTGAAGTACAGCCCATCATAAACTTTATTGCATACGGCGATCCTAACATAGGTTATCCCGTCTCCTGGTTTGGCGATCCGTGGGAAAGATTTACAGAAACTTTTGGATGGGATGGAAAAGGAAAAATTTTCTTAACATCAGAGCGATATGCCAATCCATACACCGATCAAATTGGTGCATTGGGTACATTAAAAGTCACAGGTACAAAAGGTAGTACTACTTTTAATGGAAGCCCCTCTGAAGAATGGGTTTGGGGACCAGCCTTAGATTTAACTGGATTGTTTGAACCAATACCTGATAATACGATCAGTCTTACACTAACTCCACCTGATAACGATACTTTAATAGGTCAAACTTATGGATTATCAAGTTTATGGCTAGTACAAGTAACCCCTGAACTACCAAATCTACCAATAAATACGAAAAATATAGACGACTTTACAAATCCAGAGGACGAAAATACTTGGGAAGAAAGCCTATACGATCTTAATCAAGGCGTGTTAGATCTTCTCGGGTTCGGCGTACATTATAATAGGGCCATTAATGTTAATGATGAAGTTGTTGGATTCTATCCTGATGGATCACCTATTAAAATGTCGAATAAAGCAATAAACGCGTCTGGTAATGCATGGGATAAATTTATAGATGCTTTATGGGGCAGAGGGGGTTGAGATATACGATTAATTGGAAATTTGTAATCATAGGTGCAGCTTTGTTTGTGATATTGGGAATATTGTTTAAAATAGCGATTGGTGGTATTTTATTCAGTACTTTAATTTCTAGTGTTGTTGTGGGTTATCTTGTTAATAATGGATATAAAAATGGGGCTAAAAATGGATTAACTGCAGGATTTATCGGTGGATTAATATATGGAAGTTTATTTGTTTTATTTATTGCCACACCACTTTCAGTGAAAACAGTTCTAATATCATTGGGCTTGGGTTTTTTTAGTGGTATTGGTGGTGCAGTTTTAAGTGCTTTTGGTGGAATTATTGGCTCTTTATTAAGGAATAAACGGGATTTAGGTATGTTTTTTCCGGTGGATGGTGTTGGGATAGTGGATAGGGATGTGTGTGTTCTTGTAGTGGGTTTAGTTGGGATATTTTTAGTTTGTGTTTCTATATTGTTTGACGTTTATATTTTGATTGGTTCTTTGCTTTTGGGGTTAATTATTGGTTATTTGGTGTTTAGGCTTAGATTTGGTGTTTTTGCAAATTTATTGTTGGGTTTTGTCTGTGGGTTAATAGCTGGAATTCTAGGCTATTTTATTATTATTTTCAGCTTAGGATCATTTAATTATTCAGATATCACATTTGTATTAGTTGGTGCGGTAGGTGGTGTTTTGGGAGTGTTGGTAGGATATTTGGGGTTAGGTTCTGATAGTTGTGTGGTATGGCTTGGGGAGGGTGATGCTTTGTTTGATGCTGGGAGATTTGATGATGCAATAACTTTTTACGACAAAGTGTTAGAGGAAGATTTTGAAAATGTCGATGCATTGGTGAGTATTGGTGATGCCCTTAGGGAGCTTGGAAACTATGAAGAAGCGTTGGAGTGTTACGATGAGGTTCTAGATATTGACAGTGAATATGCAGAGTTGTGGTTTAACAGGGGAGAAGTATTGAAAGAGCTCAAAAGATATGATGACGCACTAAATTCACTTAACAAAGCTTTAAAACTAGAACCAGACTGTAAACCGGCCTTAAAAATGAAAAAAGAACTTATACAAATAATGGAGTAATATAAAGATATTCCCCATTCTTTGTTGCTGCTTTACAACATTTTTGAGATAACAGCTGGTGAATCCTAATGTAGGATGGCCAGCTTCCTGTTTTGGGCAATCCATGGTATAAAATATACAGCAACTTTCAACTGGGAGGGAGGTAGAAATTTCTTAACATTAGAGCGGTATGCCAATCCATACACCGATCAAATTGGTGCATTGGGGTACATTAAAAGTCACAGGTACAAAAGGTAGTACTACTTTTAATGGAAACCCTTCTGAAGAGTGGTTTGGGGACCAGCTTAGATATAACTAGATTGTTTGAACCAATCCTGATGGTATACCCGTTAATTTCGCAACTAACTTTGGAAACATAATCAGTTCAAGTTACACAATTAGAGGCAGAGCAGCAACTATTTTAAATCTCGGCAACACACAAAATGCAACAGTTACAACCACAGCATCCCTTGATAATCAAACTATCTCCACAACAGGACTTATAGCCACTGGAACAGCAGTGTTAAACATTACAAGTACAGCCATAGACAATTCTACTGGCCAGCCACTTAACATCACTTATAACATTCCATTAAATAGCTCTGTTACTTGGCTTAGTGTTATTTGGATCCCTACGGGCATGTTTTCTGATGAATTAAAAATAATAGTAGATGGAACAGTAGTAGAGGATAAATTTTTTCATAATTTAGCTTACATAACATGGATGAACAGTTATTCACCATCAGTATTTGATGCTATTTTGGATACTAATTTACAATTTGGTAATGGAAATGTATTAACAGCATTCTGGAATAATCTGGCGACAACATACAATCTAAATGCCACAGAACTTTCATTTGTTCAAAATCATCGTCTTGATTTCATAGACAACATGATATTCAACATTGAATATCCTGGTGTACCTGGATTAAATCTGACTGTAACAGATCCAGAAAGTAATATTGTGACAAATTTAAACTTCCCTGGAAATGTTATACACAGAACAAGCCAAATTATATATGGTGGTTCTCCATATGAAGGTTTAAAGAGTTTTGCGATTGCCACCACTAAAGTAACCAATGATGTAGTAAATTACTGGTGGAGTCAATACTCTCTTTATCAATCTCCTGATTATGCTGCCTTTGTTGCGTTTTATACAGCTTTATTGGTAGAATATTCTCATGATCAAATAGGAGATAATATTGCATCCGATTTAAATGTCACATGGGCCCGCACCAGTCCCATTATAGTCTCTTTTGGTGATGACTTTTTTGAAACATATCTGACTTTGGAAAGTGATCATAGCATGGGAATGACCGTTGTAGGCACGCCCGAAAATGTAAGAGAATTTAATTTTGTCACTTCTAGTAATATTTCAGTAATAGAATTTGTCATAATGAACAGTATGAGAGACTATTTATATCTGTCTTCTCCTAATGTTAATTTTAGTTCTGTGATGGTGGATCTGGTCAATGATTATTTATTTGATCCCGAGTCTTTAGACATTTCTGTGCAGAATGGTTTCATCATAATTAGTTCTGAATTCAATAATGGTATGTTTATAGTGATCGACCTTGAAACTGGTATTGTAAGGGATATAAACACAATTAACAATTTCTGTGGTGTAAACCTTATTGTGGATCTTAAAGCCATTGCTCACTTTACGCCAAATGGGCCAACTAGTATTTTTGGGCATCAGCTTCTTTATGGACCGGTTAATCTCTATTGGGATGGTTTAGCAGATAAGGTTTATATTGCTAACGGTTACTGGTTCTATGGTAATCATGACCCTATAAATGACCAGATATGGGTTGCGGGCGAATTTGTTTTATTGGTGAATGGTATTGAAGTTTATACTTTTGGTAATCCTGATGGAGGCGTAGTTTACCACGACGACATAGATATTACTAGCTTCTTACATATAGGAATAGATAATACCATCACAGTCATTATCAATAGTTCTGGCGATACAATAGGTAATTCATGGCTATGGGCAATCGCACACTATTACCTTAACATAGAAAAGAAACCTCCACTGACGTTCCCAATTCCGGCACCTGATGCTCTTCCAGTTCCATACCCATGGAATATGTCCAGTCCACCATTCAATGATCCTTCAAAGGCCCCATTAGAATTAAATGATATTGATGACATCTTTAAAGAATATAATGTACCATCTCCGGAAGAAGTTGCCGTGGCAGCCGGGATATAGTAGGTATTATTATAGCAGGAATAATTTTAGGTAGTATGGGAGTAACAGCATAAAACTCTTCAGATAAAGTTATATTTGAGTAAATTTAAACACTGTTTGGCTAGGGGTGGTTTTAATGAAGACAGGGTCAAAAATAATTATAATTGGTTGTATTCTTATAATTATAGGATTACCATTATTTTTGTTATATGGTAAATTGTTACCTCACATATTTCTTGTGTTGATGGGGATTTTCTGGATTGTATGGGGTTTATTTAAGAACAAAGGTTATTTTAATAAAACTTATTATATGGCTATTTTTGGCTTAATTGAGTTATGGGGATTAATGTTACTTTATACCTTTTTATTTAGAAATAATGAATATTTAAGAAGTATTTATATATTTTATATTCTAGTTGGACTTTTTATATTTCTCTTGATCCGTTTTGGTGTATTTTATATTCGTAAACATAAAGAGCTTAATTTATAAGAAGCTGAAATTTTTATGGAAATATAAACATCAAGTATAAACCGTCATCATGGTGTTGCAATAGCCATATACATTATTTCTGCAGTATCGGCAGTTATCTGGCAATAGAAGTAGCTAGAATCAAAAATAAAAACATAACATCCATTCTGTGATCTGGGGCTCAGTATCCATTATTGAAAATAACTCACCTTAAAAGTAATTCTAGAGATAATGACATCAAAAAATTGAGATTAAAAGTCAATTTCAATGTAAACCTTAAAAATTAGGAATAGGATCGATGATTTTATGAGTATTAGGGGGATAATAATTGATTCTTTGAGTTATCCCTTTTCTAATTGGA
>MVQZ01000138.1 GCA_002067565.1 Methanobacterium sp. PtaU1.Bin242
TAATACTCACCGGACTGGAAGACGAAGACTTTGCCATTGATATAGTGGGAGAAGGTGCCCAGGACTACCTGATTAAAGGACAGGTAGACAGCAAGCTACTGTGGAGATCAATAACCTACTCCATTGAACGCAAACACATTGAACACCGGCTAAGAGAAAGTGAGGAAAAATACAGGTTAATGGTTGAAAAAATCCATTCAGGAATTTTTTTTGTTGATTCAGGGAATAAGTTAACCTATGTTAATAAACAGATGGCTAAAATGTTGGGTTTCACTGTAAAAGAAATGCTTAATCAGGATATCTCCCAGTTCACCAATTCCGAGGGTGAATCCTGCTTTAAAAAACATTTAAAAAAGGCTAGTGAGGGGAAATCCCTGGAAAAATCAGCCTATATCTATGAACTGGAACTATTAAACAAGGACCAAACCAGTGTATGGGTTCTAGTTTCCACCAATCCTATGTTTAAATCAACTGGCGAATATTTAGGTGCTATTTCTATCATGACCGATATAAGCTCGCGTAAAGGTATTGAAAAATCATTGATGGAAACCATAATAGAAAAAGACCGGGATTTTTTCATGGTAATGGGAAACATGGTAGAGGCCATGAAACCTCTAATCCAGAATACCATGCACAACCCCTTTGAATACGATACTAAATTCACTTAAAATACTTATTCTCGTAAATAACCCATAACTCCTAAAAATGCCCATTAACCCCTAACCTATAATCTCACTAAAAAACCTGCAACATTTTTCTACTGCCTGTAGTTAGTACTGTCTAAAAAGTAAAGTATATATTGTAAGACCGCTAACTATTGTTTTAGTCCCTTGGTGTAGTGGCAATCATGTGAGACTCTGGATCTCGCGACAGCGGTTCGACTCCGCTAGGGACTATCATTTTAATGTTCATAACTCCTTTTAATTCAGTGTTATCACTAAATCATCATCTCAAATCCAGAATTATCACCAGATGATGCTGTGAACTATTAAGCCATAGTTACGGTGGCCTTTAGTTACAGCATATAATGAATTATTACAAAGATATAAATGAACAGTTGAACAATTTTAAAAATGTAAAAGTCTTTAAACATAGGAGATTCTTTAATAAAAATGTAAAAGTCTTTTCATCCAACGAATGTAGCTAGTGAATTAATGGGGGTTTTTCATGAAAGATGAAGATATGTGTGATGTTCACTGTATCCACCAGGATTCTGTAAGAGAAGTCAGATCACTGATGCTGGATGATGAAACATTCAATTCCCTTTCTGATAACTTCAAAGTACTCAGTGACCCCACCCGATTGAAAATTCTCTACGCCCTCATGCTGAAAGAGATATGCGTTTGTGACCTGGCTGCAGTTCTGGAAATGACTGATTCTGCAGTATCACACCAACTCCGGTTACTGAGGAATAGGAACCTGGTCAAATTCCGCAAAAAAGGTAAAATGGCTTATTATTCCATTTCTGACCATAAAATTGTGGATATGTTAAAAATGGAAACAGAAATTTCCGATTAATATTATAAATAGATTATACAAACCAATTATTAAGAGATATAAACCCATTATTAAGAGATCATAACATAAAAACAATTGTCGTACCTTTAAGAAATTTAGATTTTTGAATGACTTTTTAAACTAGCCCTTGGTGAAGATAAATTAGTGCAAAATTGTTAATAAACATAAATTATTATATATTATATCAATCTAGTTGAATTAGATAGTTTTTAAAAAAATTTAATTGATTACCTGACAGGATAATAAATACTTGATAAACCGGGGCTCAAATTGGGGAAATATCAAGGTAAATCAAGGTAGATAATACAGAGGGAAATAAAATATTCCCACGTTAAAGAGGTAAGTTTAATGAGATGGTCATTAGTTATATTGGCAGTTTTACTGCTGATAGTAGGTTATGCGTATGTTTCGACCCTAAACGGTCCAATCACCCCTGAAGGTAGGCTGGCCTTTGTAAAGGTTGCCAATCCCGACATGTACCCCGGACACCTTCACTCCCAGTTACTGGCTAAATTTGCCAATGAAAGTGGTTCAAAATCCATTCTAGTGGTTCACTTTGCTGGTGATTCAAATTATAGGTGTTATAAAGAAGGAAATGTGGAGATACTGGAGTTGGCCTTTGTGGACACCCAGGGTACTGGTGCAGCCGGTGATACCAATTACTGGGATTCCCTTAAAATAGCACTGTTCGGTGTTCCTGACGGTAGATACCAGTACAAGACAGACGGAAAGATTTTCACCAACCTGGATGATGCCCTGAACTATCTGTACGGTATTGCTGAGAAAAATGGACAGGAAGGTCCCATACCCATGTACTGGCACGGAACTGCCCGTAAAGATAATCCCATGTTTGCCCAGGGATGCGGATTCCCGTTGTTCTTTGATATTGTACGGAAGCAATACGGTATCATACCGGCCTTCGTGTACACCTTAAGGGGAATGATCATGCCCTACTTCACAGACCCCTACGCCAACTTTGAATTACAGCACGCCACCGAACTCCAGAACTACTACCAGGAAGGTATGATAAACTTCCGATAAATCCAGTTTAGGGGAATTTTTCCCTTAACTCTCTCTTTTATTAATTTTTAAAAAAAAATATCTAATTATCCACGGACAACTACTTTCTCCTTTCCACTGTTTCATTTTTCTCTAATTCTTCAAAGATGAAACGGGGGCGGCAACCGTAATTTGAAATACACTCCATTATCTCTTCATCTTCCACCTGGGGGAAGTTATTTTTGACTATCTGTATTATCTCTTCTGGAGAGTAGGATATGCGGATAATTTCAAAGAAAATGTTTAATAGGAAGACCAGGATATCAGAAAGAAAGCTGAAGTCAGTCAGAAGGTCATATTTAACCCCCCAAAACTTGATCATGAAGGCGGTCTGAATAACCACGTTAACCTTCTCCAGGTCCTGGCGATGCTTCAGGTACTCCCTAAAAACTTTAATATAAAAAGGAAACGCTTTGATTCCATTATTTTCCGTCCACAGGCTTAATCCGAATCTATTTTCATCAATAAATTCTGAATCCAGGAGTTTATCGGCCAGTAATACCCCATCATATTCTGCTACCTTCTGGTAAATCTCTTCATTGGTTTCAACATCCAGATCCTGTCTCAGGGTTTTGAAAAATTCACAGAAAACTTCAGAGGAACTCATTTCCATTTTATCCAGGAACAGAGTGGGATCGTATATATTTAGATCCAGAATACGCAGGGCAGAATAGATGTTGGCGGATTTGCCAGTACCGGGAGTGCCAATAATAAGTACAAACTTTCCTTTCTGATTTTTCAGGCTGCGGAACATGCGATATATTTTCCGAAAGGATCTGGTGAACACGAAGTCATGGTTATCCCCTTCAGACTGTACCCGATATTCTACCATGATTGTTTTATTGTAGATTCATTAATATAAATCTATGACCCCTGATCTGGCTCCAGAGAAATGATAGATTACAGATAGGGGAGTATAATGGTATTAAAGAAATATCGTGAAAAAAGCTCATAATTAGTTTATCCCTATAAATTGAATTTTTTCTCTGAATCTCACCAAAAACCTTCAAATCCCTAAATCTCCATTCAATACTCAATTATTATAATAAGCTGATCAATCCTTTAAGAACTTATCAACGGCAATTGGATTCTTATCTAATAATTCGGATTATGTTCAGATAAAGATGATCCTGGTAAATTAAAAAAAGATTAATGTATTCTATGGCAAAGGAAATATTTCCACTCACAATCAATATTAGCGCATATACTGTCGAATATTTCATTTTTACAATTAATACAATAGCTAAATAGAGAATTAGTCTAATTTTGTATGTAATAACTATTATTAAACCTTTTGTCTCGACGTTTATTTATAAAAGTATATATTACCATATTAAAAATGGATATTCATGGATATCAACTGTAGATTTAATTTTAGCTAATTTAATCCATTTAATCTGAATTAGATCAAATAATCAAGCAGTGAATGTTCATCTATAAGCATCTCCAGCACACTAACAGATTATGAGGATTACTGGGGGTGGGAGTGATAAAATGTTGAATCGAGTACTGAAAGACTTGGGTAGAATTCAAGGAGTAAATGGATCACTGATAGTGGGAAAAGACGGTTTAATTATAGAAAGAGATGTTTCACCAGATATAGATTCTGAACTGGTAGGGGCCATGTCTTCCGCTGTTTTTGGAACAGCAGAACGATCTTCCGAAGAAATGAAACATGAAAAACTACAACAAGTCATGATTGAAGGTAATAAGGGTAAAACTCTCA
>MVQZ01000139.1 GCA_002067565.1 Methanobacterium sp. PtaU1.Bin242
TTTAAAACTGGCGGAAGAAAATAAAGAACTTGTATGCATTGGCAGGACCCACGGACAGCATGCCTTACCCACAACTTACGGTATGAAATTCGCATTATGGGCGAATGAACTCCACCGCCATCAGGAAAGGTTGACTGAATGTGAAAACAGGCTATGCGTGGGAATGATGACCGGGGCTGTGGGAACCACCGCCGCATTGGGGAAAGACGGGCTGGCCGTCCACCAAAAACTATCTGAAATACTAGGTCTGGAACCGGTTTTAATCTCAAATCAGGTTCTTCAGAGGGATAATCATGCTGAATTCATAATGGACTTGGCTAATATAGCCACTACACTGGATAAGATGGCTTTAGAGGTTAGAAACCTACAGAGAACCGAAATAGGGGAGATTGGGGAAAGATTTGACCCTGAAAAACAGGTGGGAAGCAGTACCATGCCTCATAAAATGAACCCCATAACAGCAGAAAGGATCTGCGGAGTATCCCGGGTTATTAGAGCGTATGTTACTCCTGCTATGGAAAACAACCCTCTCTGGCATGAAAGAGACCTTACCAACTCTTCCTGTGAGAGAATAATATTCCCGGAATCCTGTATTTTAACCGATTACATTCTCCAGCTTTCAATTAAGTTATTCAGCAATCTGGTATTCTATGAGGAGAACATTGAATGTAATTTAAACATTACACATGGTCTTATTATGGCCGAAAGAGTGATGGCAGAACTTACCCGCCATGGAGCAGGACGACAGACCGCTTATGCTCTGGTAAGAAGCTGTTCTGTAGAGGCCAATCAAACAGGGAAAAGGCTTGAAGAAATTATCTCAGCTAATACGGAAATCAGAAAATATCTATCTTCAGAGGAGATCTTGGAGATAATGGATCCACACACCTATTTGGGATCTGCTATGGAGATAGTGGAAAATGTTTTAAATCAATCAGAAAACTGGTTTTAACTTTTTTCCCATTTTAATGGTAAATCATGATTTTTTAATTTTTGGTTGTTTTATTATTTTTTAGTTACATTTTAATGTTTATTTTTATTAATGAAATTGAGCTAATTTTTAAAAAATGGCGGTTTAAAGTTATTTATCATTTATAAATTCTTTTTTATCCCAACCACCTTATTTTTCCCTATTAATTGATGAAAAAGAAAATTTAATATAGGATGCCATAGAAAAATAGCTATATTAACAAATAAAAAGGAGGTGAAAAAAATGGTTGATATCAAAGAAATTAAATCGATAAAATTAGCACCTTTCACATTAATGTCATCATCAGTACAAGCAATTTTAGCTTTAATCGCGGCTATACTAATGTTAATCCTATTTGGAATCATAGCAATCTTCATACCAGAGTTTGCTGTTCTACAAGCAGCTATTACTTGGGTTGGAGTGGCGTTTGTTATTGTTCTTCCTATATCTGCGTTTTTCATTGGACTTGCAACTAATTTCTTCACAGCATTTCTTTATAATGGTCTAGTACCAAGATTAGGCGGTATTAAACTGGGTTTAGATGCCAGTGAAGTTACAGAGATTCCTGTGGTTTCCTTTGCGTTAATAATGGCGGCTATTGAAGCTATTTGGGCATTCATTATTGGATTGTTCACGGCTGCGGCCATAGCACCAATCACAGCTGTTATAAGTGCTGCAATTCCCGAAGTTGCCCAGGCTTTAGCAAATGCCACCAACACCACTGGAGCAGCCATGCCTACTGGTGCAGTAGTTAGTACTTTGGGTGTTGTGGGATCTATAATGTTGATCATAGGATTGCCCATAGCAGTATTCATAATCGGTTTCATCGGACATGCCTTAGCAGCGTTATTCTACAACTTCATAGTCACAAGGGTAGCTAAATTCAAACTGGAATTTGAAAAAGTCTCAGAAACACTACACGAACTTAAATCCATCCCGATCCTACCAGCAGCACTGGCAGCAGGAATATTATTTGCCATATTCGGTTTTATCCGAGGACTTCTATTACTTATATCCATGAGTGCACAGGGAGATGCAGTAGGTGGGTTTGTAACCTTAATAGGAAGTACAATTATCTGGTTTATAGATTACTTCGTTATCGTGGCCTTAGCAGCGTTCTTATATAACGTCCTGGTGCCAAGAATCGGTGGATTTAAACTGGATTTGGAATAAAGTTCGAAAACAAAATTCCAATTTTTTTACTTTTTTTGTAAACTTTTTTTTTATTCGCCCGAAATTGCTTTTATTAACTGGAATAACCTATATTAGTTTAAATCTATTTCAGGAGTGCAGTCCATGGAGAAGATCATAAAGTGCAGAAAAATATCAAGGGGTCATGTTCAGGGCCCGGTCATAGTGACGAAGGATGCTTTAAGCTTTCTGGGTGGAGTTGACCCCGACACGGGTAATGTAATTGATTCTAACCATGAACTTTACGGGAGAAAAATAAGCGGAAAGATCCTGGCTATACCCTCGGGTAAAGGGTCCACTGTGGGGTCTTATGTTATATATCAGATGTATAAGAATAAAACAGCCCCTCTGGCGATAATAGCCCTGGAAGCCGAGCCTATTATTGCAACCGGAGCCATAATGGCCGGAATACCCATGGTAGATCAGCCGCAGGACCATCTTTTTGACCTTCTTAAAGACGGTGACTTGCTTGATCTCGATGCTGATAATGGTATTATTAAGATAATGTAAAATAAAAAATTTTAATGCAAAAATGAGTTTTTTAATAAAAAAATAGGTAAATTTGTAATTTTTATTTTCATTTGTAGTACTATTTTTTTTTATCGGTACTCTTCTGGTTTGATGGAAATTCCAATAATTCCACCAATAGCTCCCAGAACCGCTCCTATAAATACGGAAACCACGGTGATGAATAATCCCAGTATCACGGTAATGGTGCCGGCTACCAGTCCAATTTTAGCGAAGATTAATCCTATAACGGCACTCAGAGCTCCAAAACCCAGGATAAAGAGCAGGCCAATTATAATTCCACCGATAACTCCTGAAATTCCACCTTCAACCGCACCGTCTTTCTCATCCATGGTGGGATGGCCTTCGTATTCACGGCTCAGATAAGCTGTTAAAAACCCTCCAATCAGCGGACCTAAAAAGAACAAAGGGAAAAAGGCCAGTAGGAGTACAAGAGTTAGAACTGCATTTATAATTGCACCTAATCCTATAG
>MVQZ01000140.1 GCA_002067565.1 Methanobacterium sp. PtaU1.Bin242
GATAAGAGGATTATCACCCATATTCAATCCTGATTTTGTAGAAACCTTTAAACTTATGGTGGAAAGTGGAAAGGAAGTGGAACTTATCCTCACTCCACAGATAATTAAAAAAATGACCGGTGTTATGGATCCGGCTACTTTAATGCAGTTGGGTGAGTTAATTTCCCGGGAAAAACTCAAATTATGGACTGTCAACCAGAATGTAAAATTAGCCTTCACTGTTACTGATAAATTTTTATCATTAGGTTTATTTAAGGATAATAATGAGTATGACACCACTAAAGATCTGGTCAGCGATAATCCTGATGCAGTGGCCTGGGGAAACAGCTTATTTGAGTATTATCGTGATGAGGCTCACAGATTTAAATTTTAAAAAATTTCCTAAATTTTTTTGAGATAAAAATTAATTTGTTTGAAAAAAAAATATAACAAAGAATGATTTAGGAGGGATATAATTTGGATGTAGAAGAATTAGCAAAAAAAGCCAAACTTAAAGATCTAAAGGAAATAGCTAAAAAACATGATATAAAATTAGGACGCTGCCCTACAAAGTTAACCATAGCCAAAAAGATCCCCAGAGAAGAATTAAAAGCACTGGTGGGTGGATCAGAGAAATAACATTTGAAGAAATATCAAATAAAATAGGAATTCAACTGATCTAACCCTATTTTAGTTCATCAGTTGACAATTTTAATATTTAACTAACAGTTTACCATTTGAAATATCTGCCTATTTAAGACCATAAACCTGTTTAGGGGCAAGATATTCGGAATATTTGTCAATAATTTCCCTTCTCACAGAATAACAGAGATGACATTCATCTGCATATTCTGATTCTGGGGAGATGTTTAACTCTTTTACTAACTGTGCAGGCCCGCCCCGAATAAGTGGACCGCATATGGGATGTTTTTCCACTTTATAATCACTGATTATTTTGGTTAAGGATTTTTTCCATACATTGCCCATTATAATCCCCTGGCAGAGATGTACATTACCAAAGGGGTCAACATGAACCCGGGAAGGATCATCAAGATCCTCGTAGGGACATTCTTTCATATCTTGCCATGATCTCATTGGAAGATCTTTTATGAGTTTTTCAACTGCACGCCCTCTTAATCTAGCCTCCCCCTCTACAATAGGATAACCTTTTTCATTTAAATCCTTAACTGATGACGTTGGCTTCGGTTTTTCAATATTGATGCACAGTGTTTCAATTTCAAAGTCTAAAGCAACAGAATAAGCTATTGTTGCAGGATTCTCTTTTTCATCCTCATAATGAAATTCATCGTTACTGATATGCATATATGATAATCCTGCATCAATTAATGGTTTTATCCATAATTCAGCATCCTCCCTGGAATTAGCACCATAAGCATTGGTCACTATTCCCACTTTAAAACCCACACTACTGGCTTTTTTAATCCCCTCTAACAATAATGGGTAGAAAAGAAATGGTTCTCCTCCCTCAAAGAATATATCTTTTACTGTCCCTGTCTTTTTTGCCTGTTTTAGGACGTTTAAAATTTGTTTAATAGTAAATGTGCCTTCAGATTGGGGGCTGCAGTAAAGAAAACAATGATCACACTCAAAATTACATTTATAGGTTAAGATAATGTGAATTCCTTCTATCATTCAGCAGCTCCTTTTAAACTTATTTAATGTTCATTAATTCATTATTATGAATAGCCTCATTTTATTGCTGTATAAATATTAATTTAATTTTTACCAATATAAAATAATTAACTTCCCTGATTCGTTTCTAAATCTTCAAATTTTATTTTCAGCTTAATTAGATCATCTATAACCTGATAAACATCCTCTACAGGAATTCTAACCTGATTTGAATCATCCCGGTTTCTGATGGTAATAGTATTATCTTCCATGGTTCTGTGATCCACTGTCACAGCAAAAGGAACGCCTATTTCATCTGAACGGGCGTAACGTCTTCCTATAGTTCCTGAAGAATCATACTCTGCCATAAAACCATCTGCTCTCATTTGATCCTTAATTTTTATGGCTATTTCTGGCAGTGGTCCTTTGTTTACCAGAGGGAATACATTTACTTCCACTGGAGCTATATCTGCAGGTAAATGGAGCAGGGTCCTATCACCATCTTCCTGATAACAGTGCAGAAGCACAGAGTAAATTATCCGGTCAATACCATAGGAGGGTTCAATCACATGTGGAAAAATCTTCTCTCCCCTCACAGTTTCCTCCACTTCCTGGAAATCAACTAGATCAGGTATTAACTTATAAAACTCCCCACCTACTCCTATTTCATACATTTCATTTTCTTCAAATGATTCTGCTATTTGGGAAGCATCAACATCCTGGAGGGCTTTCAAAATCTTAGGGGCGTCTCCTTTAAATAAGGGACCGAATTTACTCATCTGCGGTTTGGCCACCATTTTTTTAATGGTTTTTGGCTCAGGATACTCGATAAAAACTCTTAAATCCTCTTTACTATGCTGGCTGTGGGATTTAAGGTCGAAATCTGTTCGATCGGCGATGCCTATTATTTCAATCCAGCCGTAACGATCTGTTTCCACTTCCACATCCCAGCAATCAATAGCATAATGAGCCATTTCACTGGGTAGATGCTGTCTAAACCTTATAACTTCTTCAGGCACTCCTAAATCTTTTAAAAATCTTCCGGCCAGACATAACTGGTAAGTTAGCATTTCGCTGGATATAACTCCCTCTTTTACAGCTTCTCCTGCCGATAATTTAATTAAACCAGTTTCATGAGACTGGTTTTCTGCAGAATATAGGGTGAGAGTATCAAGAGCCACATCCTGGAAGCGAGGATGGGTTTTATCACGGGGGTCTACAAAGATCTCCACTTCTGCCTGGGTGAATTCACGGAGTCTGATAACTCCTTGGCGAGGTGATATCTCATTACGATATGCTTTGCCCAGCTGCACCACTCCAAATGGTAATTTATTCCTGTAAAACCTTAAAAGCCTTTTAAATGGTATGAAAATACCTTGAGCAGTTTCTGGCCTCATATAACCTGTTTTTTTCCCTTTAGCACCGATTAGGGTTTGAAACATAAGATTATAACTCCATACATGGGTGAGGTGGCCACCACATCGTGGACAGCATATCTGTTCATCAGACAGTATGGTGGATAGTTCGTCATTATCCAGACCTTCCACATCACTTCCTATGGTTTCTTTTATCACATGATCTGCTCTGAAAACCTCTAAACAGTCTTTACACTCAGTCATAGGATCGCTAAAATGATCAACATGTCCTGAAGCCTTAAGGGCTTCTTCTGGCATTATGGTGGGTGATTCTATCTCATAGAAACCTTCCCTTACCACGTAGTAATTTCGCCATTTATTCATGATTTTGTTTTTAAGAACAGCTCCAAGGGGGCCGTAATCAAAGAATCCAGCCACCCCAGCATATATTTCAAATGAAGACCATAAAAATCCTCTCTTTTTAGCAATATTCATTACTTCATCATTTTTCATTATAATCATCTCAATTTAAATGGAATTAACTTCAATTAAGCTTAGATCAAACGATATTAACAGAACGATTTGGATTTGAAATAAATTTAATTAGTATTATTTAATTTCATTAGTATTTCTTTCAGATTAATTTTGGGTATTATTAATCTTATATGATAGAATTTATATGATTTGGCTTTATACTGATGGAATTCATATGATTTAACTTGTATAGATTAATTAAAATCTAATTTCGGTTAATCTGTTTTTGATCTATTTTTTATCTCATAGTCCTGTTTTATTTTGCTGCTAATAGGGCGTTTTTGCCCCATATATTTGCTATCCCTATCAGGATGTCCATATGGTCTCTGTGAAGGTGATGTCATGGTTTCAAAGACTATCTGACACACTCTCTGTCCTGTGTAGAGAGCTACAGGCATTTTGCCTATGTTTGATATTTCTAGTGTGATCTTCCCCTGGAATCCAGGGTCTATATAACCGGCGGTGACGTGCATGGTTATACCCAGTCTCCCCATGGATGAACGTCCTTCCACACGGGCAACCAGGTCATCAGGGAGTTTAACTGTTTCGTAGGTGGTGGCCAGGGCAAATTCTCCCGGGTGGATTATAAAGGGCTCTCCTTCATCTATGTAGAAAGATTCCATATATGATTCCAGATCGCCTTTATCCATAGGATCTATGCAGGGTTTTCTAACTATTCTGAAACCTTTAAATTCACTACCAATCCTCAGATCAACTGAAGATGGTTGTATTTGTATTTCAGGTTTTTCTAAAGGTTCTATAATAATCTTACCACTTTCTAAACATTTTTTTATGTCCTGATCACTTAAAATAG
>MVQZ01000141.1 GCA_002067565.1 Methanobacterium sp. PtaU1.Bin242
ATCAAGATCCAGATTGATAAGTTCCACCCCCTGCTCATTTAGATATTCTTCAGGCCCGCCAAAGGTTTCATTCTCTCCTGCAACTATTTTTGGGATCTTATAGAGTAATATTAAACCAGTACACATTACACATGGAATAAGGGTGGTGTAGAGGGTGCATTTTTTATAATCCGTACCTTTTAATTTCCCTGCGTTTTCTAGACAATCCATTTCCGCATGGAGGATGGTTGATTCATTTTGAAGCAGACGATTATGTCCACGCCCCACTATTTCACCATCTTCAACCAGCACTGCGCCGATAGGGAAACCATTTTCATCTAAACTCTTTTTAGCTTCTTTTAGGGCTTCTTGCATGAATTCATGGTGTTTTAAATCCATAAAAATTCCTCTAATATTTTTTTATCAGTTTTTTAATTTTCTATCATTAATTTTATGGAAATATAATCATTTATTTAAAAACGTAGGATTGGATGCCAGGAGTTTCAGACCATTATAAATCATATTACACTCCAGGCGGGTTGCGAATTTTAAAGCACTTTCATCCACCTGAAACTGAGGATGATGATTTGGTTTAGACTCAGATAAAGGCCTATCCCGTGGAGCGGTTCCATAATGAATATAAAGCCCCGGCACTTTCTGGGAGAAAAATGAAAAATCCTCTGAAGCGGTTCTGGGTAAATATTCAACCAAATTTCCAGATCCTGTAAAATTTTTAACCACAGGAAACATCAAATGGTAAAGATCCGGGTTATTCTCATTTCGGGGGTAATCCTGTTCATAATAAACCTCAGCACGACAACCATGCACCCGGGCTTCCAGTTCCGCCACTTCCTTTATCCGTTTAATCAGTAGTTTTTTATTATCATCATCAAGAGAACGCACTGTAAGGCCCATCTCCACCTCATCAGGGATTATATTCACTTTAATCCCACCATAGAAGTAGCCGACGGTGATAACCGCAGCACCCCTCTGCAGATCAACTTCACGACTGATAATGGTTTGAAGAGCGTTAACAATGGCAGAACCAGCTACGATGGGGTCTTTACCTTTCCAAGGCTGGGAACCATGCGCGTGCAGTCCAAATATCTTGATGATGATGGTGTTCATGCTGGCATGGGTGGTTCCGCTTCCCATTATCACCGTTCCGGGATAGTAATGACTGTTGGCGTGAAGAGTGAATATGGCGTTAACATCCGGGTTTTTTAACACCCCTTCCTTAATCATCAAAGCAGCTCCACCTTCTTCACCTTGGGGTGTACCTTCCTCTGCTGGTTGGAATATAAAAACCACATTACCCTCTATTTCCTCTTTCATCTGGCTTAAAACAGTGGCAGTGCCCAGTGCTAGGGTAGCGTTTGCATCATGGCCGCAAACATGTGCAACAAAGGTTTCCTGATTATTATAAATAGCTTTAGCATTTGAAGCGTAGGGTAAGCCGGTTTCTTCCTTAACAGGCAGGGCATCGAAGTCAGCTCTAAGTGCTATGGTGGGTCCTGGTTTTTCTCCACTTAAAACAGCTTTGATCCCTGTTTTAGACAGGGGATAAGTGATCTCCAAACCTGGCAGTTTTTTCAGATGATCCAGGATGTACTTGCTGGATTTAAACTCCTGCAGGGCCAATTCCGGGTTTTGATGAAGCCAGCGAAACATCTCTATTTGCTGTTTTTCAAACTCATCAGTGAGCTGGTTGATTCTGTTTTGGATTTTTTTGTTGGGGGTCATGATTGCTCCCAGTTATCTGTATTAAATATGATGGAATTCGGTTTTTTTGATTAGTTTTAATAATGAGTTAGTTATTTCATGTATTTAATAAATGAGAGCTGATTATAATCAATTTTATTTTAAAATAGATTCTGTGCTAAGTATGGATATATAAATTATCTTGTGGGTGGTAATTTTTTGTATAATTCCTTTTTAAGGGATTCCCAGTCATCTAAATCGGATTTCACATCAACTTTAATAGAATTAAAGTATTTACTTATATCCATATTATCTGACATTTTACTCACCTTTTCCGTTTACATTTGACTATCATAGAAATAATTATGTCATTTGTTGTTTTTAGTTTTAATTATCACTTAGAAGAAATGGTTTCATGAAATTAACTTTTATCACTGAGAACATATTCTAATTGCCTTAAAATGCTTGTATAATAAGTTTTTATCACATTCCTGCCATGATCATCAATTAAACTATTATGCGCGACCAAATGACGACAACTGGCAAGTTCTTTAATTTTAGTAGTTATCCAGTTTTGATCCGGAAAATAGGGTTTAAAAATAGACCAATTATTCTGGATTATAAAATTCAGATCCTCAAAATCTAAATAAAAAAGTTCTGAATCTCCTCTAATACTTAGCCATTTGTTTTTATTTTCTTTTTCTTTCCTGCCTTGAATTTTCTTTTTAATATCCTTATTTAAGTTTAATTTATCAAAATAATTATCTCCGAATTTATTTAATCCAATTTTCTCAGTAAATAACCTCAAAGAATTTTCAACAACATATAAATAGAGATACACTTCAGCCATTTCTCTGCCATTTTGTTTTACATCAAGTGGTAGTAGCTCCTTAATAATCTCCTCAGATAAAGTTGATGTAGTATCTTCTAAATCTTCAATTAATGACTTTTGAGTAGTATTTTCAGCTAATACTGGTGAGAATTCAACGTATGTAACGTCGAATCCAACCTCAGCTGGCATAACTTCATCGCAATAATTTATTAATTTTTGTTGAATGTGTTCTTCTCGGGTTAAATGAAGATTTTTTATGGGAATATTAAAATAACCTCCTGTTGTGAACCCG
>MVQZ01000142.1 GCA_002067565.1 Methanobacterium sp. PtaU1.Bin242
TGAAAAAAATGGAGAGTATTATAGAAATACTAAGATGAGCCATACTTTCCTGAAGGATGATTCCCCTTATTGCCAGAGAGAAGTACTTAAGAATTTACAGATGAATTTCAGGCTCTGGGATAAGCTTCCCACTATTATTAAAAACGGACCAATATCACTACGTGAACAGGACTTCTTTGAGGATAATCTTATACATGCTCTGGCAGGGGAGCTAATGACAGGTGAACTTCAAGAAACAGTGAAGATAATTACTGAACTTCCTGAATTTCAAAAATCAAGAAAACTTCTTGATCTGGGAGGAGGTCACGGGCTTTATTCTATTGCTTTCACCAGATTGAATTCTGCTTTAAATGCATATGTTTTTGATTTTCCAGAGGTCATCAGAGATACAAAAAATTATATTAAAAGTTTTGCAGCAGATAATGTGGATGTAATTCCTGGAAACCTCTTTACGGATGATATTGGAAATGGATATGACATTATATTATTTTCATATAATCCTGGTGGGAAAAATCCGGATTTAGTCCCTAAAATATATGGAGCTTTAAATAAAGGGGGTCTTTTCATAACCAAACACACATTTTACAAAAAAGACGAGAAATCAAAGAATCTCCTCTTAGATGCTGAATGGAACCTCACCAGTTTTGAAGGTGTGATGAAAGAAAATAAGATATATAGTTTTGCAGGGGACCTCTGTTTTGAAGATTATTTGAAGCTGTTAGAAGAGTATTTTTCCACCAAAAAAATAATAGATGCACCACAATTTGGATGCACTCATCTATCCAAATTTGGGGATACTCTGGATTCAAAGATCATAATAGCTAAAAAAGGATTCTCATAAATTTGGTGATCCCATGATAACAGAGTGTATTGATGCCAGTAGTGATTACTGTCCCTGCTATTTAGCTGAAGTTGAGGAATGTCTCAGTTGTTCCCTGTTAAATGGTGAGAAAACCTGCAACTGCACTTGGACTGGAACCTGTAAATTCAATGAATTTTTATGGGCAGGAAAACAAGTAGAATCCCATAGAAAAACAATTTTATGCAAAATACTGGAAAAAAAGATGGAAGAAAATCTCCTGATTCTTACTTTAAAAGTTCCTCATAAAACTGCAGTTAATTTAAAAGAACCCGGCTCATATATATTTATAAGAACATGTTTAAAACCTTCATTTTTTGATTTACCTCTTGCAGTGATGTGTGCTAATGAAATAGAGGATTATATAATTGTTACAGTTGATATAAAGGGCCCAAAAACTAAAGCACTCCAACAAAACCAAAATGTAGTGTATCTGAGATATCCATATTATAATGGTATTTTTGGCCTAAAACAACTCAAAAAAACTTTTAATTCAAATTGTCTGGTTATTTTAGGAGGTATAGCTCAAGCATCTGGTGTTATGTTAATTGACAAATTAATAGAAAATAAAAACAACATTGTCCTCTTAATTGATAGATCCTATCCATTTTTTATTAAAAAATACATTGCTGACGATGTTAAAATATATAAAAAAAACCTGTCTAATAGAGAAGGTGAAAAATTCCTGCAGGATATACTATTTTCATTTAACATTGATTTCATCTACATTGGAGGATGTGGAAAGTTACAGGAAAACGTTCTCCACCTTCTAAAATCACATCAATATCCCGCCCGGCTTACACTTTCAAACAACAATAGATTATGCTGTGGTGAGGGAATTTGTGGAAGCTGTGAAATTACCATTAAGGGCCAGAGACTACGAACCTGCAAAGAACAGTTTAATGTAGATGATGATTATGATTAAAGTCGTTATTATTGGTGGGGGGTGGGCAGGATGCTCATCTGCAGTAACAGCCAGAAAAACTGACGCTGAAGTTATTTTAATTGAAAAATCCGATGTTCTTTTAGGATGTGGTTTGGCATCAGGAATAACAAAAAACAATGGAAGATATACAGCCACAGAAGAATTGAAATATTTGGGTGCTCGAGAATTACTGGAAATAATAGATAATGTCACCATACATAAAAATGTAAACTTTCCTGGTCACTATCATGCAAATCTCTATGATCCACGTACAGCAGAGCCCATGATCCGGGAAACTCTTAAAAAAATGGATGTAGATCTACACATGCAATGCAGAGTCCAAGATGTAATATCTAAAAATAAAAAAAGTATTAATGGAATTATTCTTTCTGATGAAACAGTTATCAAGGGAGATGTTTTTATTGATGCCACTGGATCTGCAGGGCCCATGGGTAATTGTTTAAAGTATGGGAAAGGGTGCTCAACCTGTATTTTAGGATGTCCGTCCTTTGGCCCCAGAACCAGTATCAGTGCCAGAGCTGGTATTAAAGACATTGTGGGTAGTAGAGACCATGAAAAATGTGGTGCCTTCAGTGGTTCTTGTGAATTAATCAAAAAATCATTAAACCAACATTTAAGGGCTAGATTAGAAAAAAAGGGAGTATTAATTCTTCCCATCCCTAATGAAGATGTGAACATGGATCATTTGGATATTAAAGCCTGCCAACAGTATGGACTACCTGAATTTGGAAAGAATCTTATCTTACTGGATACAGGAACCCATGTCAAGATGATGAAACCCTTTTATCCCATTGAAAATTTGAGAAAAATACAAGGATTAGAAAGAGCAATGCATGCCTGCCCACAGCGAAGTGATGCTAATTCAATAAGATTTCTGTCTCGAGCCCCTAGAAATAATGCGCTGAAAGTTTCCGGGTTAGATAACCTCTTTTGTGCAGGTGAAAAATCTGGCTTTTTTGTAGGTTGTGTGGAAGCCATAGTAACAGGATTTCTTGCAGGTTACAATGCAATAAACTTTGCAAAAGGTGAAAAGCTCCTCAAAATACCAGAGTCCCTTTCAATAGGTGATATAATTGCCTATGAGAACGAATGCGTCAGGAAAGGGGATCATAAAAATAGATATACCTTTTCTGGGGGTATATATTTCCAGCGAATGGAAAAAAATGGGCTTTACACTACTGATAAGGATAAAATAAGGAATAGAACAGAAAAGGTGTTAAAAGATGAGTGTAGATAGTGAAAAGTCTAATTTGTGGGATGAAAGGGCTAAAATTTTTGATAAATCAGTGGTACAGGGAGAAATGGATGATAAATTGCTTTTTGAAGGATGGAAGGCTATTTTGAAGGAGATATTATCGGATGAGAGAAAACTCCGTATTCTTGATATAGGGACAGGTACAGGTTTCCTGGCCATCACTCTAGCTGAGCTGGGACATGATGTTTCAGCAATAGATGTTTCACCGAATATGCTGGAAATCACCAGGAAAAGAGCTGCTCAAAGAGGCTTGAAAATTGATTTTAAGTTAGGGGACGCTATGGACCTGGCTGATTTTCCCCCCGAAACCTTTGATGTTATAATCAACCGATACCTTACCTGGGCATTGCCAGATCTTAATAGAGCATATGAAGAATGGCTTCGAGTTATAAGTGAAGAGGGAAGGTTAATAATTATTGATGGAAACTGGTTCAAGAATCGTAGATCTGTTTTTAGGAAGATATGGCGGTCTTTAGCCTGGATTTTAATATATTTAACAGAAAAACGAAAATCCGAACGTGATAAAAACCAGGAATTAGTTTCCATCAAATCTTCTGTTTCTGAAATGATACGACCTGAAGATGATCTGAAAATATTGAATTCCTGTGGGTACAAAGTAGTCAAAGTAAATTCAAACATATACCCCCTGATCTATAAAGGCCTGCAAGGTAAATTTGAGTATCTAAAAAGATGTTACTGGGGACCAGCTTTTATGATAATAGCTGAAAAAAGCGTTGATACGAGGGTATTGAATGATTAGAAAGGTGTTTTTTGGTTCTAACACAGCCAATGGTTTCTGTTCTTATTATGACTTTTTAAGAGATGATGGTAAAATATTCATACTAAAAGGTGGACCTGGACATGGTAAATCCACATTCATAAAGTCAATCGCCGATAAAATGATAGAAAAAGGTTATGATGTTGAACTCCAATTTTGCTCTCTGGATTGTAATTCACTGGATGCAATAGTCGTGCCCTCTCTCAATCTGGCGGTTGTGGCTACCACAGGTCATCATGTAATGGATCCAAAATATCCAGGGGTAGTAGATAACATCGTAGATCTGGGGGCATACCTGAATGTAAATGGTCTTCTCCAGCACAAACAAACTATTATATCCCTATATAATGATATTGAAAAAAGTTTCAGGAGAACATACAGATACCTCACTGCCGCCAGATTAATGGCTGAAAACATAAAAGATATCAACTCCACCCAACAGAACACAGCAGCGGTAAATGGTGTGATGAAGGAGATTATTGAAAATGCGATTCCTTCCTCAACTGATGGAACCCCCGGTTATGAGAGACATCTATTTGCAAGTTCTATAACACCACAGGGTTACCTAACACATATAAAAACCCTTATAGATGGTATCAGGGTTTATAAAATCACTGGAGATTGGGGAACTGGAAAGACAACAATAATGAAAAAAATTGGAGAAGAAGC
>MVQZ01000143.1 GCA_002067565.1 Methanobacterium sp. PtaU1.Bin242
TAGAATGGATCGTTGCTCCTGGCCTTTTCAAATACAGGATTTTTTATGGCTTTTTCTATTTTTGGGGCGAAATTTTTAAGTATGCAGACGCGTATGGTTCTATCACTGTTTCTAACTTTACCCCAGGGGTTTTCCAGGTATTGTGGATTGTAATCAAACATCAGCCAGGGTAGCTTAAAAAACCATCCTTTTCCAGGGACCAAGCGCAGATTTCTAATTTTATCCACCTGAAATAGGCTGGATCCTGAATTAAAAGCTCTTTCACCCTTAACCAGAACGTATCTGGTAAATTTAATATATTCTCTGGTGATTTCCACATCATAAAAATTTCCTGTGGCAAATCCCAGGACCTTGGAAAGATCATAGCCACAATTTGAGCAAACAGATTCATTATGATAGGGTGTTTGACAGTTAGGACAAAGATCTGCAGCCTCTTTAATGTTTTTATCGGTAGGAAGCCCCCTCAATACAAACACACATGAAATTAGTAGAACCGCTAAAAAAACCCCCAGACCTTTGAAAAAATAATTTATCACAATGGAGAATACAATAATAACTCCAATAATAGCAATAATTTTGATATTCTTTTTAATGAAACTTTGATTAAGTTCATGACCACAATTACTGCATTTGGTTATATTATCTTCATTTTCAGTACCACAATATGGGCATAACACCTTAAATTCCCCCATTTTGTTACCAGATCCAATTATTTTTATGATATATAAAAGATCATTATATTTAAACATTATTATGACCATATCAACAATTTATACGACTTTTTAAGTACTTTTAAATAAAAAAGGTAGGTGATTGCCTTTAGAAAATAAACAAAATAAATCACTCTAGAAAATTAACAACTGATAAATAATTAATGATAATACATTTTATATCATGATCACCCTTGAAAATGCCACCGTACTCTATGGGAAAAATTTAGAATCCATTAAGACCAATGTGCTGATCCAGGATGGGGAAATTACGGAGGTTTCCCCTAGAATCAGAAAGGGAAAGATATTAGACGCCAGGAAATGTGTTGCTGCTCCTGCCTTTATTAATTCCCATGTACACTTGGGAGATTCGGTGGCCATGGATATGGGTGATGGAATACCTATTAAAGACCTGGTAAAGCCACCAGATGGTTTAAAGCATAGGATACTTGCTGAAACTCCCTCATCTGTAATTGCTGATTCAATGAAAAATTCTATGTGGGAGATGCTTCGAACCGGTACCACCACCTTCCTAGATTTCCGTGAAGGAGGATTTGAAGGAATTGATATTTTAGAAGAAGCTTCAGAAGGCATTCCCATCCGTAAAATTGTGCTAGGACGCCATGATTCATTTTTAAAATCAACGATTAAACCTTCAGAAGCTCGTCGAACATTAGAAAAGCTTCTTGAGTTATGTGATGGAGTGGCGCCCAGTGGATTGGGGGAAATAGGTGATCAAATAGCTACCCTGATAACTGAAACTTCCAGAAAGAGAGGGAAATTATCGGCTATACATGTGGCAGAGTATCAGCAGGTACAGAAGGATTCTTTAGATGCCACGGGTAAAAGTGAAGTTCAAAGAGCCGTTGAAGAAGGTTTCAATATTCTGATTCATTTAGCTGCGCCTTTAAATGATGATCTGGAGTTAGTGGCCAGGAATAAAACTCCGGTGGTGATCTGCCCCCGTTCTAATGGTGCGCTTTCCGTTGGCATCCCTCCTGTAAAGGAGATGCTTGAGGCTGGTATTAATCTTCTATTGGGAACTGATAATGTGATGTTTAATTCTCCCAATATGTTTAGAGAGATGGAATATGCTCTTAAAGTAACAAGAGGATATTATAAAGAATATTTCCCACCAGGGGAATTCGTTAAAATGGCTACTGTTAATGCTGCTGATGCTCTTAAACTCAATTTGGGTTGCATTGAAGAGGGTAGAATTGCAGACATCATGCTGGTGGAAAGGATATCCCATGATCCACTGCTCTCTCTAATCAACCGGACAGAAAGCAGGAATATTAAAGGTTTAATTACAGAAGGAGAGTTTGTTTACAATTATATAGTAAAGTAGGATTGTTTGATTTATAAATTCCCATGAAAATCGCATTTATAAAAAAATAATCTAATTTTTTATTTAAAAATTATGTTTATTAAAAATGCATTCTAACATACCGGGTTTATGATTTAACAGTTACCTATAGAAATATATTCATTAAATATAATTTGATAGAATTTATTTATATTAGATGAATACAAAATAAAATATAAAAATTATTCTTATTTAATAAGGGTGCAGAATGACTCTATTCTATTAGTCTGTTTGTATGATTTTTTAGACTAAATGTGTACTCTATTAAAGGCCATTTATTATGAGGTGAATCAATGTATAAGAAAATATTGTTACCCACAGATGGTTCAAAATATGCAGAAAAAGCCGCAAAACACGCTATCTGGATTGCAAGCCACAGCAGTGCTGAAGTTATAGCTTTAAATGTTGTTGATACTTCTTCCCTGGTAGGTCTCCCTGCAGAGGATCTTACCGTGAGAGTTACAGAAATATTAAAGGAAGAAGGACAGAAATCACTGGAAACCATCACCAATATTATGGAACAACTTGAAAAAGAAAAAGGCCTCAAAACAGATGTCAAAATAATCAGTATAAGTAAAGAAGGATCTCCAGCAGATGTTATACTAAAAACCGTGGAAGAAGAAGACGTTGATTTAATAGTAATGGGTACTTCAGGAAAACACGGATTGGACAGATTTTTACTGGGAAGTGTAACTGAAAAGGTGGTAAGATCAGCTAAATGCCCTGTTTTAGCCGTTCATTAA
>MVQZ01000144.1 GCA_002067565.1 Methanobacterium sp. PtaU1.Bin242
CTGTTTTTGCTTCCACTGCAGTCATCATTGCCCGTGCCAGGGTGCTTTCACAGAGACTGGCGTTTATAATTAGAATGGTGTTTATGGTTCCCACTTTAAACTCATATTTTCCATTCTCTTCATAGTAAGACGCCGGGTCTCCTGCCCGACCACCGTTTACTTCTATTCCGGCAGTTAGAATAGCAGTAACCTCTAGGTCTCTGTAAATTTTATTGCTTATGGCATAATTTTCCATAGAAGCAACGGTTATAAGACCAGTGACTTTTTCGGGGTTTAAACCAAGCCCCACTGCAGTGATCTTCATAAAATCAGCGATATTGCCTTCTTCCAGATCATTGATGTTCTGCTGATTTAACTGATGATTGAACACTGCTTCCAGATTTTCCCGGTACCCCCCATTTATCCAGGATGTGGTTAATGCATTTCTTCCAGCAGGCAATCTTATTACGATGAAATTTTTAGATAAATATACCTCTTCTCCACCGCGGGTTTTAAAAACAGATATGAATTTTTCAGCAGAACCTTTGATGGTCTTTTTTTCATCTGGCAATAAATTTACCTCTCTGTAAGGGTTAATGAAAAAAATATTAAATATCTAGTCTAATTTTTTTATTTACCATTCTTTTGATCTACAATGGTTATTTAGTCCCTTCAATCTAACCTTGTCTTCTTTAAACATTCTTTACGTAATTTAAGCAGTTCTTTTCTCTTTTTCTGCAGATCTTCTACATTCTTTAAAATAGTACCTAACTTCCCATTAATACATTTTACAACTTCATCCTGATGGATCCATGTGCATTCGGAGCAATCCCATACCTTCTTTTCTTTAATACACCTCCCCCCAGTACTGGTGTCTCTGCAGGGATAAAATGGGCAGTAACAGAAAGTGCAATTTTGGGGATGATGGTGACAGGGATAATTTTCACAGGAAAAATTCGGACCTTTAACCCCTTCTCCTGCCAGATATTTCTCATAGAACTTCCGGGTTAGTGGGTGGATTTGCATGTAACTTCCTCCTTTTGGGCATATATTTGGATTAAATTAAAAAAAATTCTGGATGTTCCAAACTAACATCCATAATATTCTGAATCCCAGAATTTACTTTTATTTTGGAAAAATACCTATCAAAATTCATTTCAAGTCCCTTTTAATGTGTAGGTTTAGCCTCTTTTACTGTGATATATTTATCTCTGGCTCTTTTGAATATTCTCTCAAACAATCCGAAGAACAGGATTAATAGAACTGCATTGGTAATTGCATGTATCAGGTCAAAGGGTATGCTGGCTAAATAAACTCCGATTATGGAAGTTAGATTTATAGTTGCCAGGAAGGGTAACATGGCTATATTGGTTATCCATCCGTAGAGGAATCCCCAGGCAAAACCAAACCCTGCTCTTATATATGTGTTTTCCTCAAGTTTAGCTGCGAATATTCCTGCGGTTAACCCCATCAAACCCCATCCTACCATCTGCAAGATGGTCCAATATCCCAGTCCTAAAAACAGGCCCAGTACCAGGGGGGTTAAGACTCCGGTTATGAATCCGGTTTCTCTTCCAAATACTATTCCTGTCATGATTATTATGAAAGACGCTGCCTGAAGCCCGGGTACAGCTGCTGTGGGAAGTGTTCCCACTATGGAAATCGCTACCAGAATAGCTATAAGTACCAGATGCTCAACTTGAGGTTTTGATTTCTCAAAAATCCTGAAAAAGGCAAAAATCAATCCGATTATCACAAAAAAGAATATGGCCCAACTGCCAAGTGTCATGTAGTCCACATCTATCACCTCAATTTTAGTTGATTTTTTATAAAGTATAATTGAATATATCTGTTTGATATATAAACTTAAAGTTGAAATTTTAATTTCAATTCTTTAAAAAAGATTAACCATTTAATACATCTAAATAACCCAATTCTCCTTAACATCCCTCAAGGTTATACTGTAAGGCAGATATTCTTTGACCATACGGTTTACAAACGTGGTGTAGAAGTTGTTATTGGAAAATACAGATGTGGGAGTATCATCCACCTGAATTCCCCCATCAAAAAGTAACAAGCATCTTTCTGAATATTCAGCAGCAAAATCGATGTCATGGGTGGTCATTACTATGGTTAAACCCTTTTCCTGTAATCTTTTAAATTTAAGGGCAAGATTTAGCTTGGATACCGGATCAATCCCCTTGGTAGGCTCATCTAAAAAAAGAACATCCGGTTTAGTTAAAAGAGCCTTGGCAATGGCAATTTTCTGCTGTTCACCTCCACTGCAATCATAGGGATGTTTGTCCAACAATTCAGAAAGTCCAAATAATTCTATAAGTTCCTCTTTTTCATTATCGGTCATTATCTGATGATCTGTGGAATTAGTATCTTTCAAGTTAATATTCTGGGATTTTGATGATCTACCTAACTTAAATCGACGCTCATGTTTTTTTGAGCTATCAGAATATTCTAAAGAAAATTCACTTAACTCCTCTTTAACCGTGTCCTGTCGGAAGTGGATCAATGGATTTTGATGGACATATCCAATGTTAATTCCTTTTGCATAGGTAACCTTGCCTTTTTGTGGCTTAATCAATCCTGATAAAATCTGTAACAATGTGGTTTTACCCGTTCCATTTCCTCCCAGAAGGCTTAGAAATTCTCCCCTTCTAACATCAAGAAAAACTCCCTTCAAAATAATATGATCCTTCACATAACCAAACCAGATATCATTAGCATTGATCAATTTGGAGGAAGCTTCAGCAGGAGAAAGATTTTTAAGCTGGTCTAAATCCTCTTTTAATAGTGTTAAGTGGGATGTTTGTTTTAAATTTTCATCCAGCAAACTTAAATTCTCACGTCCTTCCCGTATATTAAGGGGTATATCCAGTTGATTTAAGAACTGATATTTGGATTTTAATAAGAAATGTATTCTGGTTACTGATGGCAGGTAATTCCGGAATATATCATTACTCCATGCTTCTGGACATATATCGCGTGGTTTATTTTCATATTTTATGTATCCATCCTCTAAAAAAACAGCTTTATCTATGAAGGGGAACATGTTATCGATTTTGTGTTCGGTGGCCATGATGGTTATGGAGAACTCCTCATTCAATCTTCGTAGTATGGACAGAAAATCATAGGCAGCTATAGGGTCCAGTTGTGAGGTTGGTTCATCTAAAAGGAGTAGTTTAGGCTTTAAAACAAGTAGTGAGCATAGATTGACCAGTTGTTTTTGACCTCCTGAAAGTTCATCAACTTTTTTGTAAAGATATTTATCCAGACCAAAAAAGGCCGTCATCTCCGCAACCCGGTTACGGATTTCTCCGGTGGGAAGTCCCATGTTCTCCAGGGAGAAGGCTATCTCCTGCAGGACATTATCGGATACAAACTGATCTTCCGGATTCTGGAACAGGAAACCAATTTCTGTGGCTGATCTTTCCTCCTCCAAGTTCCTGATATCAACCCCATCATAATAAATCTTCCCCTCAGAATCTCCAACCGGCGTTATTTCATTTTTTATATTGGCCAGAAGTGTTGTTTTTCCTGATCCTGATGGGCCGCATAAGAGAACAAATTCTCCAGTTGATACATCAAGATTTATATCTGAAAGTGCATTTTTATATTGAGGATATCTGAAACTGAAATTTTCAAACTTAACTAATGCCATATTAATCTCTCCTTAACTTCAAGGTAAATCAGGGGTAATAATAAGATTAAAAATGCGAAATAATATATGGTTAACATGTTTTCATGGATAGAGAAGTTAAGTGTGGGATAAATTTCTATCCGCCCATAACCCTGAGCCAGACCAGTTATACAGACAGTTAATGTTGCTAAAATCAGCAGAATGAATAAAATATCGATTTTTCTATATTTAAATGACAGATAACTGGTCCTCTCAGCTACACCATATCCTCGGGCTTTCATTGATTTGGCGGTGAGCATGGATTCCTCCAATGACCAGGAGACAACTACTGCTAGCATCTGGGCTGTTCTTTCCAGTTTTTCAGTCCTGGATCCTGAGTTTTCTCTGTTTTCATAGTTTTCCTCATTGAATTTGAAAATCTTATTTACCTCGGTTAACCTGTAGCTTAAAAGAGGGATGAACCGCAATGCCATTACAATAATCATGGAAATATGGGGAAATCGTTTAGAAAAAAGATACAACATCTCCTGATAGGAAACCGCCCGGTTATATGATGCAAAAAGTAATAATATGATTAAAAGTGATAGACTCATTAAAATTCCATATACCAGGGCCTCCAGGGTAATGAAATAACCTCCCACCAAATAAATTTGAGTGGTTCCCACCTTAGATGTCAGTGGATTTAAAATGATGATCAGTATGGACATAGGAATAAAAAACCGAATTACGCTTTTAAACTCAGTACTGATACCCTGTAATGTGATTAAAGCTGATATACAGATTAAAAATGAGATCAGGTAGTAGGGATCATTGTAAAGAAATGCCAATACAACCAGAAGAAGGTAATAGGTTACATAAACTGCTGGATGAATTATGGTAAGTTTCAATTTTCTATCCTCTAAATGTAATCTTATATTAATTTTGTGCACTATTTATTTAATTAAAGAAGGTTTGGGGGCCCCGAGTCACAACAGGCCCCCTTATTGACACCAATTAAAGAAAACAAGGAGATTTACCTAACTTAATATGGTGTCATCTTTGGTGTTGAATTACCAACTATTCATAAGATCTCCTAGTATATAAACTTTGGTTGAATTTTTATCAAACAACATGGAAAAATTTATATTATAATACTCATTTTACAATTATTATCAATCTGCAAGTAGAACTAAAAATCTTAGAGGATTCAGTATCCGA
>MVQZ01000145.1 GCA_002067565.1 Methanobacterium sp. PtaU1.Bin242
CACTCCCTCATTAATCTAGAGCTGAAAATTAAACGCTCCCCGGATTATGTTTATATTCCTCTCAACAAGGCTCCTGATGAAAAATTAAAAGATGAAATAGGAATTTCGTCCCTGGAGATGGTGGATACAGAATTTGAAACACAGAAAAAAGGAGCACCAAGTCTTAAAGAATATTTAAAAGGGCTTATTCCCCCTGAAAAGATAAAGGAGATAAAAAAATCCTTTGATATAATAGGGGAAGTGGTGATACTGGAAATACCTCCTGATCTGGAATCGGAAAAATATAAGATTGGTGATGCTGCTTTAAATTTCACCAAAAGGAAGGTTGTTTACTGTAAAGGCGGTGAGGTTGAGGGAGTTATAAGAACCAGAAAGTTAGAGCATCTGGCTGGAGAGGATGTCTCAGAAACTATCCACACAGAATACGGCTCAAAACTCATGTTAGATGTGCGTAAGGTGTATTTCAGCCCCAGATTAGCCACTGAAAGGGAAAGAATTGTTCAACTGACCATTAACGGTGAAGTCATTGTTGACATGTTTGCCGGAGTCGGTCCTTTTTCAGTAAGCATCGCCCGCCGGCGGAAGGTGAAAATCTATGCCATCGACATTAACCCAGACGCCATTTATTATCTAAAAAAGAATATAGAACTTAACAAAGTTTCAGATAAGATAATTCCAATTTCAGGCGATGTTAAAGAAGTTTTTAAGAATAGAAATATAAATGCAGATAGGATAATAATGAATTTACCGGGTACGGCTTATCAGTTCCTGGAAACTGCTGTCTCTCACCTTAAAGAAGGTGGAACATTGCATTATTACGAGTTTTCACCAGACTTTGAAAGACCAGTCGATAGAATCAAAAAAGCAGCATATCCCCGAAAAGTTAATATAATTGGTAAAAGAAGAGTTAAATCCAGAAGTCCTGGTGTTTGGCATGTAGGGATCGATGCTGTAGTTTATTAAGTCTTATTATTTTAAGAAAAAGTAAAATAAATTTTTATTAAGTCAAATTTAATTAAAAAAATAAAAAGGAATTATCATGCCTAGAATAACCTTTCTTGATAATGCTAAGCAGGGTGAAAATAACTGGTGGAAATATATCTCAACTATTTTTTTAACTTGGGGAACCCCAATGGTGTTTGAATTAGTAATCCTGATTATTTTCCTGTTCTATGTCATGCCCCCCAGTATAAATATGGCAGGAAATCTCTTACAGATCCTTTCAAATCCACTGGTACTAATTGCAATTTTGGGTGTGAGTTCAGTTATTTCCTTACTTTTTTTATATATCTGTATGAACTACATACACCACAGGAAATTCATATCACTGATCAATACTGATTCCCGGTTCAGCTGGAGTAGAGTGCTGAAGGGCGGTAGCATATGGTTCGCTTTATTTACAATTGGAATTTTATTATCCCTGATCATTGATCCAAGCGGCTTAAAGATAACCTTCAATCCCAAAACCTTTGGTTTTCTCTTGATTTTAAGTTTATTAGTGTTTCCTATTCAGGCATCCTTTGAAGAACTGTTTTTCAGGGGTTATCTAATGCAGGGATTTGGATTACTATCCAAAAAACCTGTAGTACCTTTAATCCTCACATCTATTATTTTCGCTGCTATTCATTACTTTAATAGTATGAACACCATTATGAGTATTGACATAGTACTCCAAGCATTTATTATTGGAACAACACTGGGCATAATAGCATTAGGAGAAAACAGGATAGAAACAGCTATGGGTGTGCATATTTCAAACAATATTTTCGCCAGCGTGATTGCAAATAATCCCATACCTTTCACCCAAAATCTACCATCCGTATTCACCCTCACAGCCCCACCTAATCCTTTACTAGACACTGCAGGAACTGCTGTGTATGGTATCATTCTGATGGTGATTATTTTCTGGGGGAAAAAGGAGAATTTACTTGGAATTTTCAGACAAACATGAAAAACATATTAATATCATTAATTATTAACCCGAATGAAAAAGATATGATCTTAAAGGTTTAAAGGAGTGCATTTAATGGGATTACTTGACAAATTCAGAAATGCCAAATCATGGTATAGTAAAGGTGCCCAGCTGACAAAACAGGGAAAATTTGAGGAAGCTTTAGAATGTTTTAATGAGGCTGTGAAATTGGATCCAAAATTTGATTTGGCATGGAATAGCAGAGGATTGATACTGGAAAAGCTTGAAAAATATGAAGATGCCGTTGAATCTTTCAATAAAGCTCTGGAAATAGATCCTGAATTTATTATCGTCTATATAAATAAGGGAATAACCCTGGGAAAACTGGGCAGATACCAGGAAGCCCTGAGATACTTTGATAAAGCTTTAGAGTTATATCCGACCCAGGTGATGGCCTGGACTAATAAAGGTATTGCTTTAAGTAAACTGGGAAAGCATCAAAGTGCATTAGATTGCTTTAACCAATCCATTGAAATAGAGCGTGAAAATGCATCGGCCTGGTATAATCAGGGGTTGGTTTTTAAGGAGTTAAATAAATTTGATGAAGCTATCAAATCATTTGATGAAGCATTAAGAATAAATCCCGGTTATGATGCTGCCTGGAAGGCTAAAGAAGATATATCTAAAAAGTTTTAAATTAACATGCAAAAATGGGATAAAATCCTAAAATTCTGCTGTCTTTTTTAATTGTATCATATCTTCTACGAGTTGTGGTAGTAATATACGGGAGTATAATGCCGCTGCCGGATGGAACAGCGCCATATATTTTCTACCATCAACCGGGTAGATATTTCCATGAATCTGTTTAATGTTATTTTTACCAATCAAGGCATAAATAGCACTATTTCCCAGTAAACCAATGATATCCGGGTTTATAAATTCAATTTGTTTTTTTAAATAAAGATCTATGCAGGTTGTATACTCTAATTTTCGGGGTTTACGATTATTCAAAGGTCTGCATTTAACTATGGATGTGATATATATATCATCCCGATTCAGTCCTGCTCCACTTATTAAATCGGTTAACAATTTACCTGAACTACCAATGAAAGGTCTTCCGGTCTCATCTTCATTTTTCCCGGGTGCCTCACCTATAAGCATTATCCTTGCATCTTCGGGTCCTTCTCCAAAAACAGTATGTGTCTTGCTTTCATGAAGAGGACAGCTTCTACAACTACTTGCAATATTACAGAGATTTTCGAGATTCATGTTTAATCAATTTATAGTATTTATTCTATTCAAAATAACAATATTTAAATTTAGAAAAAAATAATTAAATCGGGTCTAAAATCCCATTTTCAGTTATTATACCGGTTATAAGGTCTGATGGCACAATATCAAAGGCTGGATTTTCCACCTCAGTCCCTTCTGGTGCAACACGACATTTTCCAAAGTATAAGACCTCATCAGGATCTCTTTCTTCAATTTCCACATCATATATGGATATCTCCTCATCAAAGGTGCTTTTGGGCGCAGCTACATAAAATGGAACATTAAAGCGTTTAGCTGCCAGAGCCACCATTAGTGATCCGATTTTATTGGCCACCCCACCACGAGCCACTCGATCTGCCCCTATTACTACCTTATTTATTTTACCTTCCTGCATCAGCCTTCCTGCAGCGCTGTCCACAATTAATTTAACTGGAACTCCTTCCTGCTGCATTTCAAAGACACTTAATCGCGCTCCCTGGCAGACTGGTCTGGTTTCATCACAGACCACATGTAAATTCTTACCTTCATCCACCGCAGCCCTTATCACACCCAATGCAGTGCCATAATCTACACATGCCAGAGCTCCTGCATTGCAGTGGGTTAAAACCGTGTCCCCCTCATCTATAACTTGGGCTCCGTATTTTCCAATTGCCTGATTGGTCTGTATATCTTCTTCAAACATGAGAAACGCCTCATCCAGTGCTGATATTCCCCTAGATTTAGCCTTCAGTATCCGATCCACCGCCCAGAACAGATTTACAGCAGTGGGTCTGGCTGCTTTAATTTCCCCAGCCACCTTATCCAGATCTTCACCGGCAAGCTCTGCCAGTGCCATTGCAAAAGCAGCTGCAACCCCTATAGCTGGGGCGCCTCTGACCATCAGTGTCTTTATAGCATGTATTACTTCCCGGTAGGTTTTACATTTTGTATAAATCACTTCATCAGGTAGTTTGGTTTGATCCAGAAGAAATAGGTGGTTATTTTTCCAGTAAAGGGTCTTCATTATTGACAACTCTTAAAAGGGTTTGGTTCAATCATTCTATTTGATAAAAACTACTTAGTTTATCTGTTAATTTAATAAGAATAATAAAAGAGTAAAGATTTAAAAAATCTTTAATAGTGACTGGCAGGGGTCATATCCAGATGTTTATCCTCTTTTCCAGGCACACCATAAGCATCAGCCCGGCACTGGGTGCAGGCCCTAAATACGGGTATTATCTCCTCAACAGCATCCCTTACCTGGCTGAGTTCTGCGCATCCTGGTCGGGGAGTGTCCTTAAATTTATAGAGAGGTATCAGAGGTATAACATTCATAAGGGATGCTCCCTGTTCTTTCACCTTACGGGCGATATCTGCAATGTGTTTATCGTTTAAACCGGGTATCAGGACACTGTTAACCTTCACCACTATCTCTCTATCAGCTATCATTTTTATTCCCTCCAGCTGATTTTTGGATATGATGTTAAAGGCTTCTTCTTTATCATAGACCTTGCCATGGTGTAGGGCCATGGAATAGATTTCTTTACCTATCTCCGGATCTACTGCGTTAACAGTTACAGTTACGCTGTTTATGTGAATTTCAGCCAGTTCATCCGCCTTATCCGGAAGTAAAAGTCCGTTGGTACTAATGCATTTTATGAGTTGGGGAAATTTCTTATCCATCTCCCTGAAAAATTCGAAAGTTTCTGGATTAAAAAGA
>MVQZ01000146.1 GCA_002067565.1 Methanobacterium sp. PtaU1.Bin242
GTCCACAATATCAGATCCAGTGGATATCTGAGTGGTTTTTACATTTAAACCTGCTTTTTCATAGGTTTTATTATATTCTGCCACAAAAAGAGCAGCACTATGATCACAAGGCAGATATCCTACTCTAATAGTATTGTTATCTCCTGCAGCCGGATTTCCAGGACCAAAAAACTGCCAAAAGCCCAAAAATACTGCTAAAACCACCAGAAGTATTATAATCAACTTATAGATCCTCATGAAACCACTTGTACAACTTATACAATTCTTTAAGATTAGTTGATTTAGGAATATTTAAGTATTGTTAAATAATTCAAAGGAGAGAATTATATAACGAAAAAAAGTTCGCTAAGCTAATAAATTAATATGAAATATGCTGATTTTTATAATTATAGAAAAATTATAAAAAATAGAAGGGCACTGGTTATTATGGGGCGAAAATATATTATTTGTTAATTCAAAGTACTCATATAACTGAATGTCTACTTTGATGGGTATTTAAGCCTATTATAATTATTTACTCCATTTTTCAATAAATGAGTAAATTCTGGACTTACCAATTACTCTAAATGATTTGTATATTTCGTAAATTCCTTTTAAAAATTTTGATAAAGCAGAGGCGATTTCATAAATTCCCATTAACTGGACTGATAACAGGAACAGAGATATAATGCCCCCTATATTGAAACTCAAAGTTATAGCAAACGGATCTATGAAATGGTTTATGGTAAGGGTGATGAACAGGAAAATGCTTAAACCAACGATAAATTGTACTGTGGATATGAAAAAACATTCACCGGCAGTTACCATGGCCTTTTTAACTCTTTCATGCAAATCTGACATAGCCGCTATGTAAGTAAAGGTCAAGACAGATAAAGTCGCAGAACCCAGAACTAATGCTTCTATAAGATTTATGACTTCAGTTGAATCATGCATTTCAAGTTTACCATTAAGCCAGGGTACTATGAAAATTATAACTAATATAAAGCTCAAATAAGGATATATCAGATTACCTAACTGGTAGATGCTTTTTTTAAATTTAGTTATATTCTCTGGTAGAATTTCATATAAGATGTTTTATACCTCCTAAAAACTCTTGAATTATAGTCTATAATCTAAAAATAGGATATAAATGTAGTTTTTCCAGGATTTAACCATGTTCTACCAACTTCGTCCAGTTTATGCCAGATTGGTTTTTTAACCTGATCTCACATACATGGCAAAATCGATTAAAATAGAATAAATGAAATATCAGGATTTTCATGGGGGTTTTAAATAATTAAAACAAATGGGCCATTTAACAGTCCAAAAGCTAAGTTATATTCTGAAAGTAAAAAAGATAGTTTTAGATTATAATTTAAGAAAAGATAGTTTAGAACTTCATTTAAGAAAAGATGGTCAGGTTATATAAATTTGAAGGCTAAAAAAATGAATATAAAGCATGATCAGATGCTTTAATCATTCTAAATGAATTCACTCTTAACTTATTTAACTATTTCCAGCTTATTTTTAGAAGAGCAGCCAGTGCTATCAATTGGCTGGCGTTTATTAATAACAGGGGAAATTCATGAGGATTTACTGGAGGAG
Organism: Methanobacterium sp. PtaU1.Bin242; assembly: GCA_002067565.1. GTDB lineage: Archaea > Methanobacteriota > Methanobacteria > Methanobacteriales > Methanobacteriaceae > Methanobacterium_A. The sequence continues at coordinate 1,585 of MVQZ01000146.1, forward strand.
GGCCACCATGTGGTGGTGGAGGTGTTGGAGTGCCAAATCCCAGAGACAGAATATTTTGTAGGAGTAAAAATATTCCAAATACCAAAAGACCCACTGTATATTGGGATTTCCATTTACGATAGTTCTGCCAGTATATATAGAGTAAAATTGATATCATACAGATATTGGCGAATGCCAGTACTGTATCTATGTAGCTTAAATACATTTTTTCCTCCCTATAAAATATTTTCCATTAAATATCTTCAGATTCTTTCCAGATCTCCTTAAAAGAGTCAAAATTCTCTTTCATGATACTTGAAAGCATGTAAACCGTCCCATATTGTCCTTCACCAGAACATTTAACCACATTATTTTTCCTTAACACATCCATATGATGTCTGACAGTTTTATAATCAAGATCTAAATTTTTGGCGAGTTGATTCGCATTATATGGTCTGGAATGCAGTTCATTGATGATCCTGGCCCTATTTATCCCTCCCCGGGTACCGGCTATTAACCACCAAAGCATGTCTTCCATAAATATCACTGCTAAACATCAGTACCTTGTAAAGATATCTCCTTGAAATAAGTAAGGTAAACATCAAATTCAATTATATCCCAGTTAATCTACTATTCATTCTTTTTTGTTTTATAGTTTTTTAACCAGATAGGGGCGAATATAATTCTAAATTTAAGAGATTTGTTTAGAATTAATTTAGGTATTACATGAATTATAATATATTCTATATTAACATATTAATTGATAATTTAATCATAAGAGCAATCATTTCTATAAAAAAAAATAAAAATTATGGATGATTTTTAGGTGTTATTCTGTGCGGTTGAATGTTGCATTTTCCGGTGAATCTGATAATCTTAGCATTAATTGGTGAGCGGTTCCATTATCCATATCTGAGAAGTCGAAATAGTTGTTAAAGACTATTTCTTCAAATGTGTCATTATTCCAATGTTTTAATTCAAACGGCTGGCTATCAATCCCATAATAACAGATCAAAGTGCCATTAGATGATGTAATATTAATATTTCCATAGAAAGTATTGGAATAAACACCAACATAACCACTTAAAGGAAGTGTTGGACCTGCTATAGGTGGTGTGGGGGGCACTGGTTTCAATGAATTTTCCGCTTTTTTCTTCTCAGCAAGCCATGGATCGGAGGTTTCATTGCCTGCTAATAAATTTCTAAATAACTTATCCAGGGCTGTTCTGAAAGCACCGGCATATTCTCCTCCATTGGCTAATATTGATATGGCTACACCCTTTGATGGATAAATTGTAACCTGGCTTTTAAATGCATCAAGCCCTCCGGAATGAGTTATATAATCTTTTAAAACAGCCCATCCAAAACCGTATTGAGCTGTCTCACTAA
>MVQZ01000147.1 GCA_002067565.1 Methanobacterium sp. PtaU1.Bin242
TTGTGAAGTTATAATGGCACTGGTCAGCAAATATTCCAATTACTCACTCAGACAAGCGGTTATAAAAGCTCTTAAACATTTAGATGGTGATTATGCCTATGCCATTTATGATGGGGAAAATTTGGCAGTGTTAAGGGATCCAGTAGGTGTAAAACCACTCTATTACGGGGAAAATAAGGAAAAAAAAGTATCAGCATTTGCATCTGAAAGAAAAGCACTGTGGAAAATAGGTATTGAAAAAGTTAAAACTCTTCAACCCGGTTATATGCTCTACAACTGGGAAATAACAAAGATAAATGATATATTGGGCTCAATTTTATACAAAGAGGTTGGTAGTTTTAAATCCATTTCTAAAACTGATTTGGAGGGTAATGGTTTAAAATCTCCTTTTAAAACATATTTGGGGTATAATGGTTTAAGATATCCTTTTAAAACTGATATAAACGATTATAATTCGGAAATTAATTTAAAAAATCGTTTAAAAGACCAGTTGAAGGACTATTTAATAAATTCTTTGAAAAAAAGGCTTCGAGGACTTTCAAAGGTGGGAATTATGTTTTCTGCAGGTATAGATAGCACCCTGCTTGCTTACTTGTGTGATGATCTGGGTGTGGAGACCTTACTCTACACTGTTGGTCATAAAAATTCGGTGGATGCTGAATTTGCCCAGAAAACCGCCATAGATATGGGTCTTCCTATCAAAATTTATAAGGTTGAAGTGGAGGATGTCAAAAATTACTTCCATCTGGTGTTAAATGCCATAGAAGAGTTCAACATCATGAAATTAGGGGTGGGAATGCCGGCATATATGGCCGCAGAGATGGCCCATGAAGATGACATCAAAGTCATGCTATCAGGACAGGGTGCTGATGAACTCTTTGCCGGATACCACCGATACCTTAAACTCTACCAAGAGCAGGGAGAGGAAACTCAAAACCACCTTAAAGAAGATATCAGCAACATTTATCAGGTTAACCTGCAGCGGGATGATGCGGTGACCATGGCACACAGTGTAGAGCTAAGGGTTCCTTACCTTGATCTGGATGTTATAAATATGGCCATGAATATACCTATAAAATACAAGATAAATAGTGAAAACGACCCCCTGAGAAAGTGTATACTGAGGGAAGTTGCCCAGGAGCTGGGTGTGCCGAAAGAAATAGTTAAAAGACCCAAAAAAGCAGCTCAATATGGTTCTGGCATCCATAAGATGCTGGTTCGCCAGGTCTTAAAGGATGAAGAGTATATGAAGACCTTAAATCTGGAAAGATATTCAGATGGAATTAAATGAGATTTTATATTCTAATAAAGAATAAAAAAAAATTAGCCTAAATTGATAAATCAGATTAATCAAATGTCGCATGATAATAGGAGGAATAAAATTTGAAAATAGAAAAAGAAGCCGAGATAATCCTGGAGAAATTTTCCAAGGCTTTAGAAGATATTCCTGATCTTGAAGAAACACATTACATGGTTGATAATGTAAATCTCTCCCGTGAAGACGCAGCTAGAGATAAAAAACAGGACAAAATCCTCAGAAATACCAATATCGATGAGGAAGGAAATGTTGTGGTTGAAAAAGGAAAATGGGTAAGATAAAGATGAGACTAAATCTAGTTCTGGAACTTTTAGACGTGCCAGGCCAGCTTTTAGACGCATTAAATCCAATAGGAAGACTAGGGGCTAACATTGTAACGGTAATACATCAAAGAGATGTTAAAACAGAAAGAGGAACCGTTCCAGTCCAGATAACTATTGAAGGCGATAAAGAAATCCTGGATCGGGTTTTGAAGGTTATTGAAGATAGTGGAATCCAGATTATCCAAGTAGATGGCATCCTGAGAAAAGAGAAAATCACCACTATCCTCATAGGAAACATCGTAGATCAGGATGTTAAGGACACCTTAGACCTTCTAAATCACATAGAGGGGGTAATGGTAGCTGATATGGATTTGAAGATGTCCGACCACCCGGAACAATCCGCATCCCGAATAGTAATCGAAGCCGAACAGGGAAAAAGAAGACAAATAATGGCTGAAATAAAGGAAATAGGTACTTCAAAAGGCTTTCTGGTTATAAATGAGGTTTAAAATAATATTAGATATTTCCTCATTAGAAACTGTGTGAAATACCTTAAAAAATAATTTAGTTTTATAAATTTTATAAATTTATTGAAATATTTAAGATTAAAAAATACAAGTAATTCGAGAAACCTAAATTTTTATATAAAAAGTTTGTTAAGAGTTGTTTTTAATCTTAAAGGAGGAAAACTTTCATGAGAATATGTATCATCGGTTTTGGATCGGTTGGACAGGGTGTTGCCCGGGTATTCACCATGAAAAAAGAGATAATAAAGAAAGATTACGGACTGGATATTAATCTGGTGGCAGCAGCAGACAGCAGTGGAGCAGCCATATGTCCCGACGGACTAAACCCAGATCTGCTTCTAGAAACCAAAAAAGTAACAGGAAAAGTGTCAAAATACCCAGAGTATGGTGTGGCAGGATTATCTGGTATGGATATCTTGGACCAGGTTGATTATGACTGTCTGATAGAGGTAACACCCACCAACATAGAAGATGGTGAACCAGCTCGCTTGCACATGTTAAAGGCTATGAACGAGGGAAAAGATGTAGTTACATCTAATAAAGGACCTTTAGCCCTCACATTCAGTGAACTGGCTGATGCTGCCCGGGAAAATAATGTGCAGTTTAAATATGAGGCTTCAGTAGGAGGAGCCATGCCCATTATAAATTTTGCCCATGAAACACTCTCCGGGTGTGAAATAAAATCCATTTATGGTATACTGAACGGCACCACCAACTACATACTTTCTAGAATGGCTAAAGAGGGATCATCCTATGATCAAACTCTTAACGAAGCTCAGGAAATGGGAATAGCCGAAACAGATCCCACCCAGGATGTGGAGGGAGAAGATGCAGCCTGTAAAGTGGTGATACTGGCCAATTCCTTAATGAATATGAATGTAACCTATGATGATGTGGAAGTGAAGGGAATATCACAGATAACCCCAGAATCAATTACACTGGCCAAAAAAGAGGGCTATCTTATTAAACTAATCGGTGAGGTATCACCAGATTCCCTGGAAGTATCCCCCCGGCTGGTAAAAGAAGGATCACCCTTCGCTGTAGAGGGAACACTGAATGTAGCCACCCTCAAAACAGACCTGGCCGATGATGTTACTGTGGTGGGTCGGGGTGCAGGTTCTATAGAAACTGCCTCAGCCATTTTAAGCGATATTATAAGCATCTGGAAAATGAAAAAATAATCTCTAAAATTTGAAAAAATGATTTAACTAAAAAAATGATTTTAAGTTATATACATACCTATTTTTTGAAGATTAATACAGAGTTATATTAGAAATTTCTAGCTTAAATGGGTTATGTGAGAAATTATTATTACACATGATTTTTAAATGGAGAAAATTAACATGAAATATGTGGTAGTTATAGGAGATGGAATGGCAGATTATCCACTAAAGGATTTAGGGAACAAAACTCCTCTACAAGCTGCTCAAACTCCTAATATGGATTATATTGCAGATCATGGTGTAAGTGGATTGCTAAAAACAGTTCCGGATCATATGGATCCCGGTTCTGACGTGGCCAACCTGTCTATAATGGGCTACGATCCAGGAAAATTCTACACCGGCAGAGGACCCCTGGAAGCAGCCAGCATCGGAGCTGAACTTGCGAAGGGAGAGGTTGCTTTCCGCTGCAACTTCATAAATGAGGAGGATGGGTTACTGGCAGATTTCAACGCCGATCATATCAGCACTGAAGAAGCATCAGAACTTATAGAAACCTTAAATCAAACATTTTACAGTTTTGGAAAGTTTTATCTGGGCACCAGTTACCGTAATCTTTTCATATGCAAAAATACTGAAACATCAACACTCCAGTCCACACCACCCCATGATGTGGTAGGAGAATCTATTTCGGATCATTTTATAAAGCCAGCAGAGAATAAAAAAGCAGCAGCACTTAATAAAATACTGATTAAATCACAGGAGGTCCTCCGGGATCATCCGGTAAATCTTAAAAGGATAAAGGAAGGTAAAAAACCAGCCAACATGATCTGGCTATGGGGGCAGGGTGTTAAACCACAGATGCCCCCGTTTGCTGAAAAATATGGTATTAAAGGCGCTACAATCACTGGCGTGGACCTTATCAAGGGTATTGGTGTCTATTTGGGACTTACCAATGTCCATGTTCCCGGAGCCACTGGCTACTACGACACTGATTACTGTGGAAAAGCCAAACACGCCCTTAAGGCTCTGGAAGAACATGATATCGTATTTATACATGTGGAAGCTCCTGATGAAGCAGCACATGCAGGAGATGTTGAAGAGAAAATAAAGGCCATAGAAAGGATTGATTCCAGAATTCTGGAAAAATTACTGGATGATCTATCTGATTTTGATGATTATTCATTATCCATTTTACCGGATCATCCCACTCCCATCACTCTTAAAACCCATACCAGCGATCCAGTACCCTATGCCATGTGTTCCAGCAAAGGATCTAGGGATGATGTGAAGTTTTACGATGAATTCTCAGCACAAAAAGGATCACAGGGTTTAATTGAGGGGTATCGGTTTTTAGAGAATTTTTTAACCTTTTCTGAAGTGAATCTATGATCAAAAATTAAACTTATAGTTGTGAGGTAACTTACAATAGAAAAATAAATTTAAACATCTTGATATATATTTTATTATAAATTAATAGTAATAGTTTTTTAATACGGATGCTTCTTCATTTGTTTAGGAGTCTCCTAAGAAGGGAGTTGGTTAATCTGTCAAAATATATCGTGGTAACTGGTGGTGTGGTAAGTTCCATTGGGAAGGGAATAACAGCAGCATCAATTGG